>NZ_JAVRBS010000043.1:0-59317 GCF_034531155.1 Nostoc sp. ChiVER01
AGTCAATTCTACTGCGATCGCTATTTCATCAATACCAACTAAGCTTTCCTCTAATCCTGCCTCCACTCCCGCTTCCACGATCGCTCCATCAGTTAACCCATCCCCTAATTCATCTATATCTCTCTTACTTGCCATCGCTACTGATAATCAAATACTCTACATTGATCGTGGTATCCCCCAAAACTGGAATCCTCCCTACCACCTTCGCAATGCTTATGCTAATGCTGATTATCGCCTCGAATTCCTCACTGCCTCCGATTCCTCCATCCTCTCACCTGTTGAAAACGCATTAGTTAAAACTTTTAAACCTCCTTTTAACTTTAAAACCAAAACTAATCTAGACGCGCATATAGATGTAGATGAACCGTTCCAGTCCACTGCTCCTCATTCTGCTTCTATTCCTTTACATCTCTTTGATCGCATCCGTATATTTTATTTTCTGGAAGTCCCTTGGTGACAAATAATTTTTCGTTATAGTCAAATAATTCGTCGCTCTACAGCATAATAGCTTCCATTAACTCTACCAACTGACCATACTAATCTGAATTTAGAGGATTTTAATTATGCCTAGATTTACGGTTCCACCCAATTTCACAGGCACTGCTAGTAACGACACAATAGTAGGGGAAGATTTAAATAAATTTCCAGGAATTGGGATTGATATTTTAACTGGAGGTTTCATTTTTACAGGCTCAGGAAAGAACACCATTAAAGGCAACGGCACTGGCGGTAAAGGGGCTGATGGTGCTATCGGTAAGAATGGCAGCGAAGGCGGTGCTGGAATCGGCATCAGCAATAATGGCAATCTGAATGCTGGGTCGGGCGACGACGCTATCATTAGCAACGGTATTGGGGGTCTTGGAGGCAACGGCACGGGTGAGCCTACTGTTTATTCTGGCACTAATGGCGGCGGTGGCGGTGCAGGGACTGGCATCAGTAACAGTGGCAAACTGAATACTGGGTTGGGAAACGATACTATCATCAGCAATGGCACTGGCGGCAACGGCGGCAACGGCGGCGGTTACTTTCCCTTTGGCGGCGGCGGTGGATTTGGGACTGGCATCAGCAACACTGGCAAACTGAATACTGGGTTGGGCAATGACACGATCACTAGCACTGGTCAGGGCAGCACTGGTGGTGGCAGTCGCTATGGCAGCAGCGGTGGATATGGGACTGGCATCAGCAACACTGGGCAACTGGATACCGGAGACGGAAAAGACACGATCGCAGGCATCGGTATTGCCGGCATTCCCGCTGATGGGGTTGTACCCGGCACTGGCGGTGTAGGGACTGGCATCATTAACAGTAAGAAACTGGATACCGGAGACGGAGAAGACACGATCATAGGCACTGGCACAGGTACTGGCGGCCCCAGCAGTAATGGAACTGGCGATGGAATTGGCATCCAGAACATGAAAGGTGCCATCATCACCACAGGGCAGGGTAACGACACTATTACTGGTTCTGGCAAAGGTTTAGCCTCCAACCTCATCGTCATAGGCATCTCCAACGATGGAGTAATTGATGCTGGGAATGGTTGTGACATCCTTACCGGACAGGCTACAGCAACAATTGGTGGTGTTGCTTATGGCATTTATGGAAAAGGAATGATTAAAACTGGTGATGGCAATGACAAAATCAGAGCCACCAGTACCATCAATAAAGTTCAGCAAAAAGTTACTATTGGTGGCGGTATCGGTATTGATCTAGGCACTGGAAATGACTACTTCAAAGGGTTTGGTACTGGAACTGTGGATGGTGGAAAAGGTTTTGATACCTTAGACCTCAGTGCTTTCAATCGCTCTGAACTCACTTTTTCTGGTGTAATTTCAGGCAATGCCCTAAACCCAGCTAACATCAGCTTCAATAACAATAAAAATGTTATTACACTCTCCACAACAGGTTTTGAGAATTTTATCTTTGCAGATGGCTCTTTGGACTACAGCACTTTGATCTAAACTAAGGGCTATACTTCAAACTCCTGGAATTGCTTTGCAATATACATTTTGGCAGTTTTTGACCCCTATTTCTTCAAGCTTTGTGAGAAATCCGGGTTCACAACCTTAACTTGTGACCAATGAATACCATCTGATCTACCAGTTGTAAATTCCTTGATTGGAATTGTCCAAACCCGAAGTGTAGTTAGATCATACCGGAGCAAAGCAATTTACTTTACTTTAAATCAAGAGTGAAGGCTCATGAACAACCAACCAAATCAAAAAAGTTACACATCACAAGAAACGCTATGTCCGATCTGCGATTCACAGAATTTTACTTGGGGTCGTACTGTTGGAGAATCAGCAAATCTCTGGGTATATTTTCGTGCTGATCAGGCTGGATGGGGAGGAGGTGAAAAGCTACGGGCACGTAAATGCCTTAATTGTAATAATGTTCAGTTATTTACATAGGATTAACTGGTAAGTAGCTACCAGTATCCATTAGTGAACAAATACTTGGCATTACTTACCACCGCCAGCAGTTGCCAACTTGCTATAATTTTGGCGAACGAGCCAATCAGTTGCACCTACATGAACTGCTGTGGGCAAGGTTATCGTATACGGGGAGATATAGCATAACGATGAAAAAGACCTCTGAACTTCCCTTAACCTTCAGAGATATAATTCCCCACATTCACATTGGCCAATGCTATTACAATGCCCTGCTCGTGGCTGACATTTACCCTGAAATTGAATATGTGGAAGGCTGGGTATTTAACGGCGAGGAGTGGATACAACACGCCTGGAATCAGCTCAATAGTGAAGAGTTTGATTTAACTTACCAAATCCATCTACCCCATTTATTGTACTGTGATCGCCGCATTGAATTAGCTGGAAAGCTCGAAGATTTAGAATCGAATGGCTATTCATTTGAAACAGGGTTTGCACCTTTGATTCAGCAGCGCTATCGAGTGGTTGCACAAAATCTCTTGTGAATTTTTTCCCAGTACTGAGAATGGTAATTTTACCCACTGCGAATATATTTCATCTCATATCTCCTAGAATCGGTTTGCATTAGTTCCGCTACAAATTCCTATATCTATTGAATGCTTTCTCGTCACACCTGGGACGACAGACGTGAACATCTCTGAAGGCTTTGTAAACTTTGAAATTCTGAATGATTTTTTATCTAAATTAAAATTTTATACATAGCTATAATATAAGCCTCCAACAAGAGCTAATCACTATCAACAAAATATCTACAGGAAGTAAAATCGATGAAAATCACAAATACTTTGAAAGGAAAAAGCAAGGAAATTTGCAGCTTGTTAGTGTATGTGATAGCTGCTACTCTGATCACGTCGCCGTTGGCGTTCGCCGCCTCCCCCTTCCAGGCGGGTCAGGGGACAGTTAACACGAAATTCAAGAGTACTGCCGATTATGCCAGTGGATGCACAAATCATAATAATACGCCTACGTCGTGTCTCAATGCGAATTCTTACGATGACTTGAACGGCGTGTCGCAGGGTTACATTAATGTTTCTATCTACTCTTCTGATTATAGTTATAGTTCTATCTCTTGCTCTGGAACCGCATACGCGGGCATTGTTTCCATTAATCCGATCAACGGGAACACGACTGTCAAAGCCACGCTCAATCCTTCAGATCCTTCATGTTCTAACGAAAACTGGAACGCCGGGCCAGTCACGGTGGATCTTTCCGGCACGTATACAAATGACGGCAACCGCTACTCGAGTAGTGGCAAAGTAACGCAATACTTCAGCGGGGGGACAACATACAAGTCCGACTCTAAAGAGGACTCCTTTCAAGAGACATTTACTGGCTCCATTACAGGCTTTACCACTCCTTTTACAGGTGAAGTCTCTGCGTACCGCAATACCAGACGTGAGCAGGTGAAGTAAACTGCTTGTGGGTACTCCTCTGGGCAAAAAGAAACCCATCGAACTGATTCATCCACAAATGCGATCGCACTATCAAAGACAAAACAAAGGGCGATCGCACTCCTAACCTAAAAGCTCTGCTAAATCACTTCTATAGAACCCATTTGATATCTATACAGGAGGGCAATCGAATTTGGCTGAACTACGAGCTAAGTTACAAATTTTATAGATTGATCGTCAGGATTTTTTTCTTGCTTTTTTTGTCGCTCAACACGACTGTATTGTAGGGTAATGTATCCGTTAAGAGCGGAATTGGCAGCCTAAAACTGGGGCTTTTATGATCGAGTTCGCCTAAATCAATGCTTTTCTTTATATTGCCATCTGTTGCAAGATTTGCGGTAAGTTCGCCTTTATAATCTTCAATTAAAAAGTCTCTAAAGAAAACGACTGCCCCACCCTCAGGATCTATACCAAGGATGACCGTACCGCTGAAAGTTGCGCCTTTTCGTTCTTCATCAACCGTTGCCACTGGGATTTCCGAGGGGTCTTGACCGGACATATCTGCCATAAACTTTTTTCTCTTGCGAATTCTCAACAATTGAAAATGATTTTACAAGAGCGCTATGGGCGATCGCAAAACTCTCAGGACGTATTTCTGCATCGGTCTTGCAAATGTATAGCTAAGTTACTTCTGGTTATACGCCTAATTGGAAGATTGAGTAGGGATGAGTAGGGGCTCAAAGCGATCACGAAGCGTTGCTGCAAAGCAGATCGCATCGCAGAAACCTGATAGAGGGGAGACGTTGAGAAGTTTCCGGATAACTTGATCCGACCTTGCCTCGGCAGTAGAGTAGGGCGGTAAATATGCAGGGTAAATCACACCAGTTACACCCATTCTTGAGTTGATAGAAGATACCTTCTCGTGAGTGCGATGACGTTACAGCCTGATAAATCTCTCAAAGCTTGGTTAGTCACAGCCAAGCGATCGCTTCTGCGGCTTGGTGCTAAATGCTTTACTGTACGAGCTTTTGCCTCGATGCCGTCATAAATATTGAGGTAGCTACGCAAAATACCTGTAGCAGCTACCTTGTCACAGTGTTATAAATTGTGACGAATAAGAAGTGTGTGGGGATATGTTTCTACTAAGTGCATAAGTCAGAAAATGCATCGTACTAAATAATATGGATGAATAAACCATTGCAAAAAGCATCCAAAGGATTGTAACCATGAAAAAAGCTTTTTCTGCACTAGCAATGATCCTATCAGCGCTCCCTATATCTATTTATGCGTCAATCACTCCTGCAATTGCACAGCGAATTTCTATAAAATCATACAATTACCCTAACCAATACATTCGTCATAAAAATGGAATTGGCGAGATAAGCGACATTTCAAGTGTTCTAGACAGAGCAGACGCAACATTTATACAAAAGCCTGGATTAGCATCTGCTAACTGTGCTTCATTTGAATCATCAAATTTTCCAGGTTTGTTCTTAAGGCATTCATTTGGTCAAATTGTATTAAATATTAATGACAGCAGTGACTTGTTTAGAAATGATGCGACATTTTGCTTTAAACCAGGACTAGCAAATTCAAGCAATTCACTTTCCTTTGAATCATATAATTTTCCCACTTACTATATACGACACAAATACGGCAAGCTATATATTGACCGCTTCGACAGTGATCCTTTATTTCTAAAAGACGCCACTTTTAACATAGTGGCTCCGTTGAATCCATAGCTGTGACCAATACACCCCTACCGGGTGGCTAAGAGGTTTTTTTAATAACGAATTAGGAGAAATTATTGAGAAGACCAAAGTCCCAAACGGTAGGGTAAAAACTGTTAGATACTATTATCCTGAATTTAGTGTAATAACCATAACAGGAAGTTTTGAATAAATATTTATGACACCAGAAAACAAAGAGGTATTAAAAGTTTAATTGTATTAAAACGATAATGTAAACCCATCAATCCAGTTCTTACCACAATCATTACAGAGCAACGCCACTGCTTGTAAGTAGTCCTCTGGTTTTAGGGAATAGGCAATGAAGAGAGGGGCGATGCCTTCGGCGGCAAGCTACGCACTTCCAAAGATGCCACAGTTTTTACCACTGAAATGAAGAGGAATATGGGGGAAAGGGCGATCGCTATCTCATGTAATAAGTGTTATGGGTATTAGTAGTATCGATACCCCATGACCATTACACCGTTGCTAATTCCTTGGCTCGTATTGCCTCAGTCAGTTGGTTTTTTGTCACAGTGATGTCACCTGTGGCTAATAATGGTGTAGAGATAGCAATTGATAAAAACCTAGAAATTGATGCTAATAGTCTTCGTTAGTGAAAATGATTTAAGTTCTGGGCAGTTATTGGATGAATATTACTCTTTCGTAGGAGAGAGATTTATCTATTTCGTGAGCAGGATGAATAAGTCAGGTAATGTAGATATTAATTTAAAAAATTAAGTTTCAATTTTCGCGTTAGAAGATTTTTATATGGATGACTACGATCAGGAGCCTATTGTAAGCTTCCGTGTGCCACATTCTGTTGTCGAAAAGTTAATTACAGAAGGCAGATTGAAGCCTAACCATATAAAGTCAGAGTTATCCAACCTAATCAAAAATGACTGGTTAGCCTCTGTTGATGCTGGTATAGAACTGAATGTGAGTGTAAATACTGTTTATGAGCAATTAGCAAAAATAGATAGAGTTCTAGAAATACTTGAGGACAATAAGCCGAATGGCGTTGTTGATGCCAATGTAGACAGTGTTGATAAAATTAGCTTCCCTGAAAGCTCCGACACAATCTCGCCGGATAATCAGCTTGTAGAAGTTGCTAACAGTAATGTACATCCCGTAGAGGAAATAAATGGGGATAATACACCTGTAAGTGTTGTTGATGAAAATAGTATTGAGTCATTGAATCTGAAAAGAAATACTTATACGGCACTTCTCGATGCACAAGTTAATACAATAGAAGATTTAAAGAAATATAGTGTCACAGGCTTGCGAACGCTGAAAAATCTGGGAAATAAATCTGTATCTCAGATAGTTGAAGCATTGCTCTTCCGAGGGATTGAATTACCAGAGTTACCAGACCCAGAACCGGAACACACACCTTCTCTCTGAGCAGTGATTCTGAAAGCTACACGCTAGGACTTGATGAGCCGTTTTCAATATCGCAGTGTCAAAAACGTTGTTGGTTGTGGGCGGGAATCTCGGGAAATGGATTTATCTCGACATCACACCAAAAACTTTTACTGTAAAGCATTCGACCCCAGATTAGCCCAAAAGTGCGATCCCACTATCAGAGACAAAACAAAGGGCGATCGCACTGACTAACCTAAAAGCTCTGCTAAATCACTTCTATAAGCTAAATAATAGGGCTTGCGGTTGTAAAAAGTTGTAACGGATTTGGGAGGGTTGTAACGAGTTGGGAAGGGTTAACTAGGCATAGTTGGGGGCTGTTTATTTAATTCCTTTATAAGACTATCTGCGAGATTTACAGCATCTTCTGCTATATCATTTGACCTTCCGTTTGGGTTGCTTAATAATCCAGCGACTATCTGGGATGCGAAATACTCTCTTTTTGTTAACCCACCTTGATTTATTGAGGTTTCTGAGTGTAAGGGAAAAGCGAAATCATTGCCTTGTGTAGTTGCGAGAATCATTTTTTTTTCAAAATACTGCTTACTTCATTGTTCCTTATTTCGGATTGGTATAGAGATAAATCACTTCTTACGCTTTCTGTAGATGGTGCTAATGGTGTAGCAAGGCTGATCGCACCTTGTTCGCCGTATGCCTGTTTAGTGCTTGTAGAATCCGTGAATGCTGTACGCTACAAACTCAAGACATTTACACACCCAAGGGTAACGTTAGACCGCAGTTTGTCATCAGAAAGTCAAACACTAAAGCGCAACCAGAGCTATACCAGTGATTGAAAATTTACGGCGGCTATTGGTTGAATACTACCCACTGGCAGGAAATGATTATCTGTTTCCCGGTCGCAGTGATGGACACATCAGCGAAGACTCAGCCGCTAGGATTTTGAGAGGAGCTTGTCAGCAAGTAGATATTTTTGGGGTGAATAGTCATAGCTTTAGAAGGACTGCTTTAACTCAGATGAGTAATGCTGGTATACCACTGAAAGTTATTTAGGAAATCTCAGGGCATCGGAACTTGTGTCACCAGTTAGGGAAGATACCGATAAATATGAACTTCAAAACAAGCTGCTGCTTTCAAGCAAAACCAAGGGTAAGAAGTAGAATTAAGTCATTACCTTTGCTTTACAATACACGCAGAAATTTAAAAACAAAGAAATGAACGTGAAAAAAGGCAAAATCGCAACTTTGTTTGCGATCACTTATCTCATCTTCATATCTGGATGTGGTGTCAGTGGATATATTCCTGAGATTTCTGATGAGACTGTGAAGTTTTCCATTATTAAAACCAATGATGGTGTCGGCTTTATTAATGAAGCAGGTCAAGTAGTTATTAAACAACAGTTTCTAGAAGCAAAGCCTTTTTCTGATGGCTTGGCAGCTGTAAGGGTTGGAGAACGTTGGGGTTTTATCAATCATAAAGGTGAGTTTGTAATTGTTCCTAAATATACTAATGTTCGTCCGTTTTCAGAAAAACTAGCATTAGTTTATTTAGAAGGAAACTCATTTTTCTTTATTGATCAACGAGGGAATGTGGTAATTGAATCCAAACCTAATTGGAGCTTTGATGGGGATTTTAAGGAAGGGTTAGCTCCTATAGTAGTTAAAGGCAAATCGGGTTTTATTAATACTAAAGGAGAGATCGCAATTGAGCCTAAGTTTGATAGTGTTAGAAGTTTTTCTAATGGCTTGGCATTTGTAAAAGTTGGAGAAGGTCTTCAAGCATTGGTAGGGTATATCGATCACTCAGGAAAATTAAAAATTCCCTTTGAATCCTCATATTGGGCTGGAACTGACTTTGTGATGAACAGAGCTATAGTTATTAAATATAACTCGAACACTAGCGAGGAAATTATATTAATCGATCAAACCAACAAGGTGCTAACAAATCAACTCAAATTGACTTGTGGTACTGATTTTAACAGTCTTGACAAGGGTGTTGCAGAAGGATTAATACCAGTACGCTTAAAGTTAGCTAATCAAACAAAAAGTTTATCACAATGTAGCTATATTGATATGGAAGGAAAGATTGCTATTCCCTCTGATCCTAAGATCCAAGAAGCAAAACTCTTTTCTGAGGGGTTAGCATCTGTAAAAGTTAAAGGCAAATGGGGCTACATCAATAGAAGTGGTTTGATAGTTATTCAACCAAAATTTAACAGCGTGTCACCTTTCAGAAATGGACTAGCTTATGTAAAGGTTAATGCAGCTAGTGAAGGTTTTATTAATCATTCTGGACAGTTTGTCTGGCAACCTGTAACTTTTAAATGAGAGCGATCGCTCTTAAGCTAATGTCTGAGTTTTGTCCGAAACAGTTGTAGAGCGACGAATTATTTGACCGCAGCGACAAATTATAAGTCAAGTTCTTCATGCCTGTAAGCTTTACTGTTAGGGCAGGGTGGCCGCATCATATCAACAAAAGAATTATATTCTCAACAAGCTCAAAATTAGTCGCATTAATCGCTACTTATTGACACAAAATTAGCGATCGCTTTAAGCCTTGGAAACTAAACCAAACGAGAAATGCTGATTTTGTTGTTGGTTCTTAACCTTGGTTGTGATCAAGAGTAATTTAGATGCGTTTGCCCTGACTCTTAGGGCATCTAATTTTTAGGATTTCTAATATGAAGTTGTGAAATCGCCTGGATTAGCGATGCAGAAGGATTTAGATTGGTGACAAATAATTTTTCGTTATGGTCAAATAATTCGTCGTTCTACAATTATCTTGATAGTATTGACACTGATGTTGTTGTTGTTGTTGTTTCCCCATCAGATACAGATACAGTTACTGGGACTACGACTTGCTCCCGGCGGGATAGACCGTTAATGAAGTCTTCCGCAACAGACCCTACAGCACCTCCAACTAATCCTCCTGCAATAATACCAGCTAGTCCTGCTTTAGAGCCGATATAACTACCAGCAACAGCGCCAACAATACTTCCAAATAAATTACCTCCAACTACAAGTTGAGATTCTGACTCAGAGAGTTCTTGGAATCCGAGTTCTTTAAAATTAGATAAATCAGACAATATGTTACTCATATCTATGCTCCTTAATTTTTGAGAAGCGATTTACAATTGCTGTAGTTTGCAATTGTTAAAGCAGTGTCAGCAATGCTTTTAAACTTATTAATACTGTACTAAGTGCTGTTAATTGCTGTACTATAACATTATTTAATACATTTACAATCATTAACGATGCAATGAAGCACTTTTCAAGACATCGGGGTTAAGCTGTCTCAGAGTATGGCTTGGGAGCGTACTACACAGGCTTGCTTGCTACGGTTTTCTAAACTCCAATTGGGCGAAGTGGTCTTGCACTAATTTATTGTAGAGCGACGAATTATTTGACCGCAGCGACTTTCTTATAAGTTAAGTTCTTCATGCCTGTAAGCTTTACTGTCAGGACATCCAATTTTTAGGATTTCTGACATGAAGTTGTAGAAATCGCTTGGATTAGCGATGCAGAAGGATTTAGATTGGTGACAAATAATTTTTCGTTATTAGTCAAATAATTCATCGCTCTACAAATTCCCAACGTTGGGAATTTTAGCGCTCTTACATTTCCATAGTTGGTTATGGCTTCTGCAATAATGCAAAATTTTGCACCCCATCCCGATCGGGAACTTTAGCCATTGCATTATAAAGGCGATCGCCGCGCTCCTGGTTGTCCCCAAGTGCTGGATAATGTCTGACAATACTTTAAACATAGTGCAAGTTTTTTACACTATTAAAACAGCAACGCATCATGAGCAATGAGTCATTTTTCCAGTCGACTGGAAATTTTCACCAGGAGGCAAGCAATTATATAGCTTCTCATGCAGGGTTTTTTAGCCGAGTCAGGAGGGTGACTTCCTGGCTTAGGCATCCAGCTATTCAGCCTCTAAGTTCAGCAAGCTTTTACTTGAAATCACAGTAAAGTTAAATTGCTCCGAATCAAAGCAACGGACGAGTGCTTTTATTTTTTGGAGAGCCAAAAGCTGTTTATTTTGTTGTTATTTTTTGTTTGAGATTCCTTTTAAGGGCTAGACCTGTACCTAGAGTGCCTAGAGCTAGTAAACCTAATTTAGAAGTCGATTCAGGAATTGATGTCGAGACTGGATCGGCACGTAAAACAACATTTCTCGAATTATTATTACTATCCCTAATCGTAGCAAAGAATGAAATTTGTCCGAAATTATTGAGACCTCCATCAAAAAAAAGATTGGTTACAGTACCATCCAAAACAGAGTCACCTATGCCAATTACTTTATCTGCAATCGGGTCTGAACCTGTAAAAATACCATCAACAGAAGCATTTGCCGCCCCATTTCGTAATGTTCCATTGAAAGCTACTTGATTATTGTCATTAATTGTGGGTCTAGTAAATCTACTAAAAGAGCCACTGGTGTTAGCAACAGTAGTCGTTGTTTCACCATTGCCTATAAAAACTCCTTCTTCCCCACTGTCTAGAGAGGCTTTAAATGCAACAGCATTTTTGTTATTAATGGAAATATCGGAAAATCCACCAGAGAAAAGACTAGTATCATCAGCAATAGTAGTAATTAACCCATTTTGAATTGTGAACAGACCTTGCGTTCCATCTTTTAACGAAGCTGTAAAAGCCACTACATTATTGTCGTTAATTGCCGGATCTTGGTTGAAAAACCTAAATTGCCCACTAGTGTCTACAACAGTGGTTAAAGAACCACCGCTACCAGTAACAATTACAGTGCTATCGAAGCTCCTAAAAAGCCTGAAAACTAATATATTATTGTTATTAAATGCATTGGGTGATAAATTTAGAGTAAACAAACCATCGCTTGATGTAGCAACAGTTCTAACTGTCTCACCGTTACTTATAAAAAGACCTTCTTGAGCTTCAATAGCAGCATTTCCGAAGCCTACCGTACCACTGTTGTTAATTGCTACACCGTTAAAAGAGTTTCGTGGATCGGGGGCGACAACCGGGCTAATTGCTCCACTGTTACCAGTGAAGATACCTGTACCTGAAGGTGTGTTGGCAGCAAAAGCTACTGTACCATTATCATTTATAGGGCCACCTCCAACATCAAAAAAGTTTTTGTTGTCAACTTCGGCGATTTTTGTAAAAGTAAATGTGCCTGCATATACCGATTTCACTTCTATCGCTATTAGACTGACAAAGATACTAGCTATAGCAGTAAAAAACTTTGGGTAAGTATTCATGACAATCTCACGTTATTAGATAAAGTTTTTGACTGAATAATCATCTCATTTTACGTCAATCCATAAGATTATTTTTTGGAGTATCGCTTATGTCAACAACAGCCATCAGCAGATAACTCCAAGCTCGGCGATCGCTTTCCCGTTGCTAACTAAATAATTACTCTTGAGGGGGGGATAAAAACAGACTAAATTCCTGCTTAAAATCAAGAGAATTCTTCTCTTCACGATATACCGTGATATTAAATCCGATCCTCGTAAGAGCGATCGCTTTTCCGGAATGTGGGAAAAATCGTGCCTCCACTACTCTCGATAATTAGGGTTTTTTAATTGGGGTGATCGCCCTTCCCTGATCGGTAAACAACGATGTCACAATTGATCTCAATCATCTACCTTGATAACCAATTGCTGCGGTTTAAGGGGAGCGCTTTTTTGTACCCCCTCAGCTTGTAGTGCTAAAATCCGCCTCAAGTTATCACTACAAGGAGTAACCTCCAAGCCTTGTACAGACTGGTGTATAGAGATATAGATATTTGCCAAACTTATCAATGGGTGTGAGATTGGGATTTTTAGGGGTGTGAATGATAAGCCCTGCTTAATTGAGGTGTGTGGTTCACGAAGTAGCAGGTGTTTGGGAGAATGGTTATTGTCGGATTTCCAGTCTAAAAATCAGCCAAGGAAATTGAACGAGGAGCGATCGCAGAAGCAACCAGCACCAATATTTAACAAACCTCCATCAAGCTATTGCCTATTGTAGCTTCTGAGGCTTTTGAGGGTTTATAAATCCTTTCTAAATTCCCAAAATGGGAAAAATAATTAGCATAGGTTTGGAGTTTAGGTTTTTGATGTGCTTTCTATTGTAGTGAGAAAATTTTGCTTATTTTCTCACTACATTTGTCCCAAATCTCCTCACAAAAGGCAATCACCACACCCTAGAAATTCAACACTACTGGATATAAATCCTGAACAAAACATTTTTCCAAAATTGGGAATATTCACCAAAAATCCCTCAACCAATCTGGAAGAGGGATTATCTATAGCGACCTGCAATACTACTGAATCTCAGGACTTCAGTGGGTAAGTCCTACTTAAATTCAGCAACGCTGCTAATAGTTGAAGTTTTTAGTGATAGTCTGTTTTTGAGCTAAAATTTACTGCTTAATAAATTTCCAAGTTCCGCTACCACTATCTCTATCTGCGCCAGCAGCCGTTGAGACACACAACAAATTTTCATTACAACCTCTGCCTCTGGTATCTAAATAACCTCCTTGACCATTACCATAACCATTCACAAGTTGAACAGGCTGACCTTCACGTAAGTCATCTGAAGATTTGTGTTTAGAAATTATCTTCCAGGTTCCGCTACCACTATCTCTGTTGGGGTTGTTGGCTGTAGAGACACACAGAAGATTGTCAGAACAGTTTCTTCCCCGCGTGTCTAAGTAACCACCAGCACCTTGATCATATTGATTTTGCAAGTAAACGTCATCAAGCGACTCAACAACTCCTGTTTTGCCAGTTTTTGATAGAATCTTCCAAGACCCACTACCGTTATCTCTGTTGGGGTTGTTGGCTGTAGAAACACACAGCAGATTGTCAGAACAATTTCTTCCCCGCGTGTCTAAATAACCTCCTTGCCAATTGTCGTAACCATTAACGAGCTTGTATGTTTGTCCATACCTGAGTTTTTGGTTTGCTGAATGTGCCTGACTCGAATTAACGTTGGTAACACTGAATATACCTGTTGTTAACAATAAGATAGTACCCATTGTTGCTTTGACAAGAGTAGATTTTTTCATAATAAATTGCTCCTTGTTTTCACTAATAATTGTTTCAAGATTTTCTGAAAGGTCTGCTTGTTTTGGCTTTGACAAGAGTCGGTTTTTCTTGAACACTTTCACTCTATTAGTAAAATTTCTAGGAGTCGATGAGGATAAGTTAGGGAAAGTTAAGGAGTTGATTTTTGCATTTCGCCAAAGTATAGCCGAAATGGAGTAGCAACTTGCCGCACAGTGCATACCACTTAGTATCATCCGCACTGCCTACTATATGAGCAATTGGGACTTCTCTCTACAATCAGCTAAACAAGATGGCGTAATCCATACCTTGGTTTTATCCCTGATAAATGCACCCGGCTTGCTTTTGCCTCTGTCAGGGTCACTAATAATCTTTTAGTCTAGGTTTATTATCCACAATCCATGATCCCACTTCCAACCCCAAGAATTCATATTATGACGTTCAAGTTCTGACATATTGGTATAAGTTTTCAAAGACTTATCCTCTACATAAATGATACCCGGCTCGTTCATATCTGAGCCAATACCAACATTGGCTAATTCATCGTACTTAACAATTAGGTTTAATCCGTTTGATAAGCGTTGAATTGTTGACATAATTGACTATTGTTTATCTAACTCAACCATTTATTCGATTTTCAAATAATAGGAAAGTTCTAGCGGTTTGAACTCCCTTAAAAAGCCAGCTAATGCAAATGGGCATTTACAATTTAGTTCTTTTTCTATCAACTCAGGATTCAGGTGGTATTCTTGACACACAATCTCAAAAATTTCTTCAGTGGTTAATTCTAGATTTTGATCTAATTCCCAAACTCGCCCTTCTATTAAGTGGATGTCATCTCCTTCTGGGGAAAAAATTTCTGTTTGATAAGCGATTATTAGGTCAGTTATTTTAGAGACTGTCATTTTTAAATCTCCTCTTTTTTACTGGGACGATACGTTATCCTTTTTGGAAGAGTTGCTTAACATTGTAATTAACCTTTTAATTTGCCCAACTCGCTTACGTTGGTCATAACGGTGCTTGGCTTCTGTAGTAATTTTTTCAACAAGCGTGTTATCGGCACTAGCAATAGCCCATGCTGCTTCTAGAAATAGCTCAACTGTAATTCCCCTTTCTTTACAAAATCGTGTTAATTCTTGGTCGAGGTCTTTTTCTAAGACGATCGCTGAATGCCTTCGAGTTTCGGGATATTTTTCAAGTTCGGCTTGGAGTGAGGCGATTGTGTCTGCTGGTGCAGGAGTTGGGTTGGTTGGTTCGGTAACTGTGCTGGGTTCTTGTGGTGAGTTTTTTTTCTCTGTTTGGGATTGTACTTTAGAAACGAGTGCATCCTGGCGTGGTTCAACTATCGGGCGATTACGTCTATTGCGTAGTTGGTTGAGTACGTTATCTGACATTTTTATTTAGCCCCAAGTGAAGTACGAATTTTCTCAACTAAAATTTCAAATGGATATTCCAAATCGTTATATCCCAACTGCGAGAGGGTTGTACGTTTGTTGATAGCTTGTTTATAGCGTTCTGACTCGCGGATTGAAGGTAAAACCAACTCAGCGCCCACTTCGTCGCGCATACCATCTACAGCCGCCCGACTTTCTTGCGCTTGCGTTTTACCAAACCAGCGATCGCGGAACGGTAAAACACCTAATACTTGGGCATCCGTTGCACCGACATCTTGCAAGCCGTTCAATAAGTCGAGCGTCCGCACGAGTGAACCGTAACCTTTAACTGATGCCTCTGCGGGAATAATCAAATAATCTGCTGCGCCGATCACTGTTAAACAAATTTGCGATCGCTGAGGTGGGGCATCAATTATGCACACTTTGAATATTTTGCTGATGCCTTCCAATCGCCGCTTGAGTAAGGTTGCACCTACTCCACTGTTAGATAAATAATCCTGCACGGTATCGAGTTGGTCATCGGACGGGATTAAAAATAAATTATCGCGCCCAAATGTGTGTATATCTGGAAACAGTTAAGCGCACTTATTAATCAACGGCAGAATAAGCATTACAGGACTCGTGCCAGCCCCTGTCATCAGTTCGCACTGTTTACCAGAAATAAAGGTTTGGGGTGGTTAGGTGATCTTATAGGCAAAAACTATCTGTGTGCGATCGCCATTTTCTAGACTTGCTCAAAAGCCGAGTGATTCGGGCAGATCACCGCATACAAGCAATTCTTGGCATTCCCGTTTTGGGAATCTGGAAGTTTCCTTGTACATTCCACTTCGGTCTGCTCGGCGATCGCAGTCTGAGGTGGATTTAGGCTAAGGCTTGGGAGGGATGCTTAGGACACCCAAGATCAGCAATAAAAATACTTAAATATGGGTTCTGGTTGTAGAAAAAGCAGTTTTGGGGGAATTGATATCAGGGATTAGTAAAGAATTTAGTAGAAAGGATTCTGGTTGTCACCAAAGGAGTATATGTGTATGAAGGAGACAAAATTAGCGTTTTGTCTTTTTGATATCGCCGAGAATTATGACACCAGTAGTCGTAGTCAAATCCAGAGGTAAACAACTAGCTCATTTAGCACCGGTTGATGCCCAGCAGCGCTTAGTTCAACTGTGGCTACACGATAAACCGCAAAGTACCCAAAAATGTTATCTGCGCTATGCGGTGCAGTTCACAGGATTTTTGGCAGGGGTAGGAAAGGCGATCGCTCACACAACTTTGGAAGATTTAGTGGAGTTTTCTGAGTATTTGCATAACCGGGGATTGGCAGCGCCTACTATCAAAACCTATATGGCTGCGGTCAAAAGTTTACTGTCGTTTGCTTACAAAACTGGTTACATCAAGGTAAACCCCGGTGCTGCTATCAAGTTAAAGAAGCTTGACCAGCGATTGCATGAAAAGGTGCTGACTTTAACTGACATCGCTCTCATGATTCGCCTCACCGAACGAGCCAAGTATCGTTATAAAGCTCAACAACTTAGGGATTTATTGATATTAAAGCTTTTATATGTGGCTGGGTTGCGGGTGTCGGAGTTAGTCGGTTTGAGATGGAAGGACTTTACACCACGCGATCTCACGGGGCAGATTACCGTTGTGGGTAAAGGTAACAAGTCCCGTCACATTTTACTGCCGGAATATCTGTGGCAGGAATTAATAAATTACAGAGGAGACGCGCCCAAGGATGCTTATGTTTTCAAGAGTCGTAACGGGAAGAACAAGCCGCTTCATCGTCAAAATGTTGATCCTATTATTAAAGATGCAGCAGAACGGGCGGGGCTGATGGAGAAAGTTAGCTGTCACTGGTTTAGGCATAGCCATGCGACGCACAATGCTGAGATGCGTACTCCAGTTCCGTTAATCCAGCAAACAATGGGACACGCCGATATTTCCACAACGGCAGGTTATATTCATATACGCCCCGGTGACAGTAGTGCTTTACATTTGCCACGGGTTTAAATACAGATTATTATTCTGTTATTTATGAAGAGAATTGAAACAGACTACTAAATGTAAAACCACCATTTTTTACAATGCTTAACGACTTAAGTTTTCAGGCAGCTAACAATAACAAGCTGTTTGTGGAGCTATTGCTTAATTTTTACCTCGACGCTGATACTGCCGAGCGGCAGAAGATTGAGCAGATATTGCTGGAGAACAAGAATCAAAATTCAGGGTATCTCGTAGTAGAAAGCCTGCGAAAGATAGCAGCTTCTAAGGGACTGTAAGATATTCGGGCGCTCTGCCAATTGTGTCTGCGCGATTGTCCAAGGGATAGTGCTAAAGGCAATGGCAACCACCTACATATTAGCGATCGCTAATTACTATCGGGGCTTAAATGAACCCTATTGCGGAAACAGTTGAAATTATTTCACTGGATGGTAAAGTCCGTCTTTTACATTCCATTCCCACCCCACGCTCATGGGGTCACGGTTACGCGACCAACTGATAAATTCTTTGACGCTCTTGTTTTCCCTTTCTGCAATGAGACTTTGATGGGTTACAGCAAGCCTTTGGGCTAAACTTTCATTATTTCTGGGAAGGAGTTCAACTTGGGGTTGTTGGTACGGGTGCGCTTGTTTTCGAGGTCTGGTGTTGCTGTATCTACCATCCGCCATTGCCTTCTCTATGAGTTCCAACTTCTTGGTAATTGTTTCTAGTTTAGTGTCGAGATGGGATTCCAGATTTTCTAGCTTCTGATCCAATCTGCCGGAATTATTGATATCAATCTTGCTATCAAATTTAGATATTAATTCCTCTAAGCCTTGCAGCAAGGAAATTGTATGCCCCTCTCTGTGCAGTTTAGATAGTTGGCGTACTGCTCCAATTAAGGCAGTAGGGACGCGAATCATTTCGCTCGGTGGGGTTTTGTCGTCAGCCATTTGATATCAGTTTTGATAGCAATCAACTGATGATAGATGAAAAGCGATCCGTTTTTTCAAAGCCCAGATGCTATGGAGCGATCGCAGCCCAGACATGGCATCAAACCTCACGCTGCCCAATCCCTACACAACAATTCTGCCTGTTGCATTTAAACCCAAAGCATCATAAAAATCTAATTCATCCTCAGTTGAGTGTAAATATTAACTAAGGATGAACTAGCTTTACAGAATTATTTTTAAATAATTGTAGTTTGACTAAATGGGAATGCAATTTAGCATTTAAATTCCTAAACGTTTGCATTCGCTATCCATTAGTTGGTCGTACATTGCCAGTTTTGAGTGAATCGATTCGTACAATTTGCCTAAATGTTCGGGATCGCACTTGCACTTGTTGACCATTTGCTTAAACCATTTAAAACCCTCTTTGTCACTACGTCCAGCTTTGAAATCTACAAGAACACCCCAAAGGCATTCACTTCCTGTAATGGGTAGAAAGTTACTCGAACCTCCCTATTTTCTTCTTTCCGGCGAATTATCGAAACCGTCTTTGTTGATACTCACCAAGGATTCAGATTCTGTCAGATAGCGATCGCTCTGTAAAAAAGCGGTAATAGCTCTAGCTAGCAGTTCCAGATCAAGTTTTTCCTGAGCCTGACTGATGTTTGTCCCTTTGCTTGCTATAACAATACGGGAGCTAGCAGGCGGCATAGCATTAACTTTACCTCCCAGTATGGCAATGACACTAAAAAATGCGATCGCTTTTTGTGTATGTTTCATGGGTAATTATTCACAACTAAAACCCTCGTTCTCGCGCTCATAGCAGCGCTGCACGTTGCAGTAACTTCCGACTTCAACTTACAACTTCACTTACTAGTTGGTGGAAGTCGGAAGTTAGAAGTTGCGATTGCTGAACCCACCCCTTGAACCGCCCAACCATTCAACTAACGGGAAGCATAGCGATTTTGGCAACGGTTCAGAACCGTTGTTCTGAACCAAATCGGAATGCAGGTTTTTACAAACATCCTAGCTCAATGCCCAATAGCCTCTACTTCTAAAACATCCTCTTAGGGTCTACAACTAGTGGATTGAACACCATTGGGTGCAATTGAAACATTTACTTTATATCCTGCTGGACATGTTTCAATTGAGTTACCTTTTCTAAGTTGGATTTCCTGTGAAAGCTGGCAACTTTGAAACTGTGCTTTCTCATCAAAAGAGATAGATTGTTGAGCTTGGCACTCAAAATTAGATGACCCGGAACTGGGGCTGGAAACCTGCACGGTCGTATCTTGTCCAAGAATACAACTTGCCAACGAACCATTTGGATAATTACTAATTGTCCCACCAACACATGTAACTGACGCAATTGCAGGCAGAGAAACAGCAAAATTGATTGAAAATAAACCAAAAGTTGAAGTTAAAATTACCAAAACTTTAGACGAAAATTTCATAAAAGAAATACTGATTAGTAGAATAAAATTTGTTACTTCATTTCTACTTGAGTCGTGCTAAAGACTGATACAGCAAAGGCACTGATCTTGCTTTAAAGTTTCTGTGAGCTTGGGCTGCAATCATCGGCTGTCTTTGTTCCCACGTCAGCCAACAAAAAAAGCGTTCAAAGCCGCTCTGAAAGGTAGTTTTCAGCCTTTTTACCTCGAAAAATGCCCAAAAAACATTTTCGCTGCATGGTCACGCCAGTTTACAAACCACCAAATATCCTTTGCCCATGCCAAGAGAGAGCGATCGCAGTTGGTACTTGCCGGAGTAAGTTTGTATATAGGCTTTGTCTATATTAATTTCTATATAGGACAATTGAACTTCTTCTAATAATTCAGAACCTTAGCAAACAACAACTAATCGATTAGAGTTTCTTTAAGGAAACTAAACCATTGTCTTGAAAATCTATTTCTAGATGATATCCGGCCATCAGAGAAGTCCCAAGCAAAGGTTTATAACCAGCAGCTAAAACTGGAATCAATCTTTCTATACCGTCCCATACAATTGTTGCCAAATGTATAGATAATAAAGCTTGACTACCGTCGGCTAACCTTGCTTCGGTACTAGAATATAAGGGAAGATTCATCGCACTGACTGCCTGTGATGGTAAAGTAAGATGGTCATTAAATCCAGTATCAATGACAAAATCCAAGTTAAAATCTGGCTGCTCAGGTAAACGAAAAACCACTGGAACTATTGCTCTACCATCGATTACTTTTCCATAAATCATTCAGCAGTACGCTCCACTGCGCCACCAAAACTTACAGCGACATCATAACCAATCCGTATAGTAAACAATCTAGCGTTAGGGTTTTTCTGTTTTAACTTTAACGCTGTTTCTACACCAGTTGCATCTATCCCATATTCACCAGTTTCTGCATCAATCACAATCATCTTGCCGATATTGTCACCAGACTCGACATTTTGACGAATACCGTTTTCGTAAAACTGTTTAGCTCTTAGGGCTACTTCTTCTACACTCCAGAAAATTGATTGCATCACAACTTCACCAAATAATTGCTTCTGAAATCATTGTAGTTTCAGAACTATATAAAGGCGTTTATTATTCTTAACAGGTAGCCAAAAATCTATGGTCATGCCGCAAACCTGAATTTTAATCCTTTTTACTAAAATAAGTTAAGTAATTAAGTAAATCATTAACTCTAAACTCACTACCAGTAGCTAATCGCACTGGTAGGAAAAAAGCCGAAATTCTCCCAGTCCTTCTAGAGCAAGCGTTTTAGCAAATTGAGTTAGAGGAATAAGTTACTCAATTACTTAACTCAATTACTTATTAGTAGAGATTTGGGAATTAGAATTTAGAAACGGGAGAGAACTGCGAGCTTGCTCTTACATACACCAAAGGGGTTGCCGCAAGCATTGCTCCAATTATGTACCAGAGCGATCGCAGAAATGTTTAACGCCACAAGAGATATATAAGATGATTAAGTAATCTAATACTCAAACTCATAAAGGGACATTGATTCTGGCAAATAGCGAGTGACAATTGATTCTCGGCGAGTGACATCATCAAATAATCCGGGTTGAAAGAATTCTACTTGACTTTCAATTATTCTGACATCATCAAATAATCCGGGTTGAAAGAATTCCTCTTGATTTTCAATTCTTAAGGCTTCAGATGTACGATTAATCAACGATATTGTTTGCTCACCACTTAACGGGGATAGTTGATTCTCAAGTTCTAAATGCTCTTCAAAAGACAATGCAGAGCCTGGAACTGGGTCGCTGCACCACATTATTTTTCGGCTGTTTGGATTTTGAAAAACAATGTGATGTGATTCATTTGTGAGCCAACCTTTTGGTGCTGTTGTCACATCCACAAGCCGTAATAAATTTAGATTTGGATCTTCCCACAATATATCCTGGTCAAAAATCATGGGACAGGCATAGTAAACTTTTGCACCTTTTATCTGACTCAATCGACATAAAGTTTCATGTTGAGATTTATTAGTCGATTTATTCGGCTTTAGTGACAAGGCTGAACGATAGTATGGTGTTGTAAACCCGTGAGGAAGATTTTGACTCCTTCGAGTTATTACTTCTACAACTTTGAATTGTAAAAACTCTCCAAAATAGAATTTAGATAATTTTGAGCTACCGTCTGAGATAGCAGAACGGAGTTGCATAAATAAATCCTGCTGGGACAAATCAGATTTTGTCCAACCTTGGTCAAAACCAACCCATACCTCTTTTTGAGGAGAAGGTTTTAAGAGTCTGATACATTTTGCACCAAATCGTTTTTCATACTCTTTAACAATCGCCCGATGAAAGTGCATTTCAAGCAGACTCTCTGGCAACCAATCCATTGCGTGTATCTATACCTTATTTAAGTATTGTGTTTATCTCACTCTTAAGTCAGTATTCCCATTCCTCCCAAATTAGTTACAACTGGCACCGAGCAACCAGCACGAGATTAGCGATCTAGCTCAACGACAGGGGAAAGATGCTTTAGCCAAAAGGGGTAGAAAGTAATACCATGAATGATGGTCACAAGCTATACGCCCCGGTTACTTTTTAGATGGATTTATCACTGCAAAACAAAAACGTTTCTTTTATTTGGTCAATCGCTGATGATTGTCTGCGGGATGTATATGTGCGGGGTAAGTACCGGGATGTGATTCTGCCGATGTTTGTCCTGCGGCGGCTGGATTGTTTGTTAGAAGAGACGAAAGATGCAGTGCTGGAAGAAGTGCGGTTTCAGCGCGAGGAAGCGGGTTTTACGGTGCTTGACTCCATCGGCTTGCGAGAAGCATCAGGCTATGTGTTTTACAATACTTCCGATTGGACATTAAAGAAATTGGTCAAGACTGCTTCTAATAATCGCCAAATTTTAGAAGCGAATTTCAAAGCTTACCTAGATGGCTTTAGCGATAACGTTAAAGAAATTATCGAGAAATTTGAGCTACGCAACCAAATCCGGCGCTTGGTGCAGGCGGATGTGTTGTTGGATGTGCTGGAGAAATTTACCTCACCTTATATCAACCTCAGTCCCCACGATACCCTAGACCCGGATGGGCGAAAACTACCAGGACTGAGTAACCTGGGAATGGGTTATGTATTTGAAGAATTAATCCGCAAGTTTAACGAAGAAAATAACGAAGAAGCCGGTGAACATTTCACCCCCCGCGAAGTTATTAAATTGATGACTCACCTCTTGTTTATCCCAGTCAAGGATAAACTACCACCAGTAATTACGGTGTATGACGGGGCTTGCGGTTCGGGAGGAATGCTGACGGAATCCCAGGATTTTATTACCGTTTCAGAAGGGGAAATTAAATCGCAGGCGGCGGTTTATCTCTATGGTAAGGAAGTGAACGGCGAAACCTACGCGATTTGCAAGTCGGACATGATGATTAAGGGCAACGACCCAGAGAACATCAAGTTTGGTTCGACACTAGCAACGGATGAATTTAGCAGTCTGCGGTTTGACTTTATGTTGTCAAATCCGCCCTATGGGAAGTCGTATAAGTCAGACCAAAAATACATTCTCGATGGGAAGGATGTTTTAGACGGTCGCTTCGAGGTGTTACTAAAAAATTTTAAAGGTGAATTAGAAGTAGTTCCGGCGATTCCCCGTTCTTCCGATGGGCAATTACTGTTTTTGATGGATATGGTCAGCAAAATGAAGCGGCTAGATGAGAGTCCTTTGGGCAGCCGCATTGCTTCAGTTCACAATGGTTCTTCGCTGTTTACTGGGGATGCAGGAAGCGGGGAAAGTAATATTCGCCGCTACATTATTGAAAATGACTGGTTGGAAGCAATTATCCAGTTGCCGAATAATTTGTTCTACAACACGGGGATTACACATATATTTGGGTTCTGTCTAACAACAAAGTACCTCAGCGAAAGGGCAAGGTGCAATTGATTGATGCGTCAGAACTTTATCAAAAATTACGCAAGAATTTGGGAGCGAAGAATTGCGAGTTTGCAACTGAGCATATTGAAAAAATCACCCAGCTTTATTTAGAAATGCCCAATCAAGGTATTTCTAAAGTGTTTGATAACAAAGACTTTGGTTTTTACAAAATTACAGTGGAACGCCCTTTACGACTGGCGGCGCAATTTACACCGGAACGGGTGGCTACGTTGCGTTATGTGCCTGCGCTGCGTGAGGTGATGGCATGGGCTTATGAGCAATGGGGTGATGAGACTTATACAAAATTAGAGGTGCATAAAAAGGCGATTGAGGACTATATTGAGAGTGAACAAATTACCCTATCCCCCAAAGCCAGGAAAGATTTATTATCGCCCAAGACTTGGGAAGCACAACGCAATCTCATGATTGTGGGAGAGCGTTTAATGGAAGCGGTGGAGGATGAATTATCACTTGATTTTAATGTATTTGTAACTGCTGTTGATACAGCATTGAAGTTGTTGGACATTAAGTTGAGCAACAGTGAGAAAAATCAGATTTTAAATGCTGTCAGTTGGCGGGATGAGAACGCCGAAAGGGTGGTGAAGAAGGTACACAAGTTAAAAGGTAATCAACTGAGTGATTTTTTGACGGAGTTGAGAACCACTGAGGATAATTTACCTGACTATGGTTATTGGACTGGGAAGAAAGCGGGGGAATGGGTAGAGTACGAGTCGGATAGTGAGTTGCGGGATACAGAAAATGTGCCGTTAAAAGAACAAATACATGATTACTTTGTACGGGAAGTGCGTCCTCATGTGGCTGATGCGTGGATAGCTTTAGATAAAACGCAGATTGGCTATGAGATTAGTTTTAATAAGTATTTTTATCAGCACAAGCCGTTGAGAACACTGGAGGAAGTAACAGCAGAGATTTTGCAATTGGAACGTGAGACAGAAGGGTTGTTAAAACGGTTAGTAAGTTTTGGGGAGGTGGAGTAATGGCTTTCCCGAAGTATGAGACTTATAAATATAGTGGGGTTGAGTGGTTGG
Organism: Nostoc sp. ChiVER01; assembly: GCF_034531155.1. NCBI lineage: Bacteria > Bacillati > Cyanobacteriota > Cyanophyceae > Nostocales > Nostocaceae > Nostoc > Nostoc sp. ChiVER01. Next base: position 24,729 of record NZ_JAVRBS010000043.1, read on the forward strand.
GCGAAATTCCAAGTCATTGGGATTTACAAAATATCCGTGCGGTGACTGAATTAAAATGTGAAAGGAATCGACCTGATTTGCCAGTCCTCTCGGTTTACCGAGAATATGGTGTTTTGCTCAAAGATTCTCGTGATGATAACCACAATGCAACTGGATTAGATATTTCTAGCTACAAAGTTGTTGAAATCGGCGACCTTGTTATCAACAAAATGAAGGCATGGCAAGGCTCAATGGGGATTAGTGATTATCAAGGAATCGTGAGTCCTGCCTACATTATATGCCGAGTAAAATCAGAAAAAATTGAACCTAAGTTTTTGCATTATTTAGTGCGTTCAAAGCCCTACATAGGTGTTTATAATGCTTTGTCCTATGGTGTCCGAGTAGGACAATGGGATATGCACTATGAGGATTTAAAAAAAATTGGTATTCCACTTCCTACTTCTGAAGAACAGCAACGAATAGTTGCTTTTCTAGAGCGCACTACTGCCGAAATTGATGAAGCGATCGCCAAAAAACAGCGTCTCATCAAACTACTGCAAGAGCAAAAAGCCATTCTCATCAATCAAGCTGTCACCAAAGGGCTAAACCCTAAAGCATCCATGCGGGATAGTGGAGTTGAGTGGTTTGGGGAGATTCCTGAGCATTGGGCTACAGCAAAAATTAAACATATTGCAAAATTTTATAGTGGTGGTACACCAAGTAAAGAAAAATCTGAATTTTGGGATGGTGATATTCCTTGGGTTTCTCCCAAAGATATGAAATTTCGTTATATAAAAGATACAGAAGATAAAATTACACAAAAAGCACTTAAAAAAACTACAATTAAACTTTTAGATACTAATGCTGTCCTTATTGTAGTTAGAGGCATGATACTTGCTCGAAAGATCCCTGTAGCTTTAACTTGTTTTTCTGTCACAATTAATCAGGATATGAAGGCATTAGTGCTTAATGTGCATTGTCTACCAGAATATCTAGTTTTTTTAATAGAAGGTGTCAATAAAAACTTGTCAACCTTGCTAGAAGAATCAGGACATGGCACTAAAACATTACCAACGGAGAAGTTGGGTGCTTTCGTTGTCCCAATCCCCCCAAAAGATGAACAAGTAAACATCATAAATTTTATTAAAGAGAATGATGCTCAGACCGACTCATCTATTGCAACTATCAATAAGCAAATTTTGCTATTAGAAGAATTTAGATGCAACATAATAGCGTCAGCCGTCACTGGAAAAATGAAAATGTAAAGCTACTAAGTTACATTAGCCCTAGCGTGACGTACTATCTTATTTATATATGTTGTAAGACCCAAAACCCGAACCTCACGTCTAAGAAATCACCCCATGCCAGCCAAAGACCTCTATCACGATGCTGTAAAAAATGCTCTGATTAAAGATGGGTGGCTGATAATCGCTGACCCTTACATAATTAAATATGAAGACGCTGAACTATACGCTGACTTAGCCGCAGAAAAACCTATTGCCGCAGAACGCCAGGGGCAGAAAATTGTTGTTGAAATTAAAAGCTTTGTGGGTAAATCTCAGATGTACGACTTCCACAACGCCCTTGGACAGTACATCGTCTATCGCAACCTCATCCAAGTTAGCGAACCTGAATATAATTTGTACTTAGCAATTGACGACATTGTTTATTTCAACTTTTTTCAACGTCCATCAGTCCAACTCATTACCCGCCAAAACAACCTGCAATTAATTGCCGTAGATACTCAACAGGAGCAAATCGTGCAATGGATACATTAATCCGCTATCGCCATGCTATCCAAGAAACCATTAAAAAATACTATGAGATGGCCAATTCTCAAACCGCTAACACCACAGAAACTACAATTAGCAATGGCGTTTTGCCCAGTGTAGCTGATCGGCTGATTTTAGACGAACAGCACGACCAATACCTGTGGTTACGGTGCGGTTGGGATGCTAAAAAACGAGTGCAGCACATTATTCTATACCTTCAGATTCAAAACGGTAAAATTTGGGTGGAAGAAGACAGCACCGACTTGGGGATTGTTGATGACTTGTTGGCAGCAGGTATCCCCAAAGCCGATATTATTTTAGGCTTCCATCACCCTAGTAAACGCCCACTCACTGAATTTGCGATCACTTAGACACATAGCACACTCGGCTACAAAGAATTATCATAGGAAAAATACTCGTATAAAATATAACGGATTTCCTATGGTTAGCAAAACCAACGAGCAAGCACTGGAAAACTGTATCAAAACTGCACTCGTTGAACGCGCTGGCTACGAAGAAGGAAACCCCGCAGATTTTGATCGAGAGTTTGCTATCGACCGGGAGAAATTCTGGCGCTTTTTAGAAACTACCCAGCCCGAAGAACTGGCCAAACTCAAAGACCGTCCCAACTGGCAACGCCTAATTCTGGAACGTTGCGATCGCAAAATCAAAAAAGATGGCATCCTCTCTGTTCTTAAAAAAGGATTATCCATTGATGATGCTCACCTGACCTTGCTTTACAGCCTCCCCTACAACGAGACAAATCCGGCTGTTTTAGAGAACTTTGAAAAAAATATCTTTTCGATTACCTGCCAGGTACATTACTCTGAAAGCGATGCAGGGTTATCCATTAATATTGTGCTGTTTCTTAACGGTTTAGCGATCGCCACGATGGAATTAAAAAACCCCTGGACGGGTCAAAGTGTTTACCACGCCAAAAAACAATACCGCGAAGACCGCAATCCCCAAGAACCACTGCTGCAATTTAGTCGTTGTCTAGTCCACTTTGCTGTTGATACCGATGAAGTGTGGATGACCACAAAATTAGACCATGAGAAAACTTACTTTCTACCTTTCAACAAAGGTTTTAATTTTGGCAAGGGCAACCCACCCAACCCAAATGGTCACAAATCTGCATACTTATGGGAATCTATTCTCACCCGCCAAAGTTTTACCAACATTATTGAACACTTCGCCATTCTCATCCCCGGTGATACCAAAACACCCCTTGCTCAAAAAAACCTTTATTTCCCCCGTTATCACCAACTTGATGTCGTTCGTCAACTCCTCACGGATGCCCGAACACGGGGCACAGGACAGACTTATTTAATTCAGCATTCCGCAGGTTCGGGTAAATCTAATTCCATCACCTGGACGGCATATCAGTTAATCGAACTCTACGCTAAAGGTGCAGATAGTCCCCTGTTTGATTCGGTTGTGGTTGTCACAGATAGACGCATTCTTGACAGACAACTCAAAGATAATATTAAAGATTTCTCTCAAGTAAAAAACATCGTTGCCCATGCCACCAATGCCCAAGAATTAAAAATTGCTCTAGAGAACGGTAAAAAAATTATTATTACTACAATTCAAAAATTCCCCTTTATTGTTGACGGCATTGAGGATTTGAGCAGTAGTACTTTTGCTGTAATTATCGATGAGGCTCACTCATCACAAAGCGGGAAGGCTGCTGATAACTTGAATATGACTCTCGCTAAAGAAGAGGATGAGGAAGAACCCGAAGATTTACAAGACAAAATTCTCAAAGCAATGTCAGGGCGCAAAGTTGGTAAAAATGCTTCCTACTTTGCTTTTACTGCCACACCCAAAAACGCAACTTTAGAAAAATTCGGTCGGCGCATGGCAGACGGTAAGTTCGTGCCATTTCATCTCTACTCGATGAAACAAGCAATCGAAGAAGGCTTTATTCTTGACGTACTAGCCAATTACACTACTTACAAAAGCTATTACGAAATTCAAAAATCCATTTTAGATAATCCCATCTTTGACACTGCCAAAGCCCAGAAAAAGCTCCGGGCTTATGTGGAAGGACATAAACAAACCATTGGTACTAAAGCCGATATTATGGTTACTCATTTTATCGAACAGGTATGGGTACCCAAAAAGCTCAAGGGCAAGGCCAAAGCGATGGTCGTTACCCGCAACATTGAAACTACCATTCGCTACTTCTTCGCCATCCGCGAACTGTTAAGACAGGCGAACGCACCTTTTAAAGCAATCATTGCCTTCTCTGGTAAAAAAACAGTAGACGGCATTGAATATACCGAAGACATCATCAACGGCTTCCCCAGCAAAGATATTTCCGACGAATTTAAAAAAGACGATTACAAAATCTTGGTTGTTGCAAATAAATTTCTTATTGGGTTTGACGAACCCCTGCTACACAGTATGTATGTTGATAAAAAATTGCAGTCGGTGCTGGCAGTGCAAACCCTATCTTGCCTCAATCGTTGCAACGATAAAATGGGTAAACAAGATACCTTCGTTCTCGATTTTTACAACACCGTCAGCGACATCAAAATCGCTTTTGACCCATTTTATACTGCCACATCCCTGAGCGAACCCACCGATGTTAATGTCCTCCACGATCTCAAAGAAGTTTTAGATGATGTGGGTGTTTACGAATGGTATGAAGTCGAACAATTCAACGAATTATTTTTCAACAAAGCCGAAGCAGAACAACTCAGTCCTCTCATCGACACCGCCGCATCTCGTTTCAACGCAGAATTAAGACTCGAAGACGAAGCAAAAATCGACTTTAAAATCAAAGCAAAACAGTTCGTTAAAATCTACAGCCAAGTAGCCTGTATCATTCCTTATAACAACATCCAGTGGGAAATGCTGCACTGGTTCCTGAAATTCCTTATTCCCAAACTTGCAGTTAAAAACCCCGACCAAGACCAACTCGATGAACTCCTGGAAAGTGTAGACCTCTCTACCTATGGTATTGAGCGAGTTAAATTAAATCACACCATTGAACTTGATGCTTCGGAATCTGAAATTGACCCGCAAAATTCCAATTTACGCGGCTACCATGACGATGCACCACAAAGAGACCCCCTTGATGAAATCATATCCGCCTTTAATAATCGATTTTTTACAGGCTGGGATGCTACTCCGCAAGAACAACGGGTGAAATTCATTAATATAGCTAGACACGTAATTGACAACCCCTATTACCAAAATCAAGTCGTCAACAACCCAGACGAACAAAATCGCCGTCTTGCTTTAGAAGAATTAATTAAACAAGCGATCAACAGAGAACGCAAACGTGAACTCGACTTGTACAAACGTTACGCATCTGACCCAGAATTTAAACGGGCCTTTGATGCCAGCATCATGCAGTTACTTGCTCAAGGTAATCTAGATGGATTCCAGCAGCTTTTAGGATAGAGAGCTTGTCAATAAGGTTGAGAGTAACTTTCCCAAAATTGGGAATGCCACAAACCTGAATTTTTATCTTTTTTACTCAAACTAGTTAAGTAATTAAGTAATTAAGTAGAAAACCAACTGCATTCCGATCACAGTGACATCCTTCCATTACTGGGATTATACTTATCTCAATTAAGTAATTGAGTTAAGGAAATGCCCATTATTTCGTTTTGCAATCAGAAGGGCGGTTGCGGAAAAACAGTGGGGGCAGTCCATCTAGCCGCTTGGCTGCATCGCAAACGCAAGAAAATACACTTTGTCGATGCAGATCCACAAAGCAGTGGGTCAACTTGGATGTCCCTGTTGTCTAACCAAATACCCACATCAAAAATTACTGACGCTAACGAGCTGATCGAGAGATTGCCAGAGTTTGCTGAACAATTCCAGCTTGTAGTTGTCGATGGTGCGCCAAACACGACCGAATCAACACGAGCGATTTTGTGTTTATCGGATGTTTCGGTAACACCCATTCAACCAACTGGATTGGATCTGCATTCTGCTTCAGAGGCAATAAGGCTGATCAAGTCCGCGCAAAAAATAACTGGGGGGCGGCCAATAGCAGCAGTATTCCTCTCCCGCGCATCAAAAGGAACAAGGCTAAAAGAAGAGGCATTATCATTGCTCAGTCAAATTCCCGACGTGAAGTTACTCAAAACTGTGATCCACAATAAGCAAGCCATTGCCGATTGCTTTACTCAACAATGCACCATTTTTGAAATGAAAAAAGCAGAAGATTCGGCTCAAGAGTTTGAGCAATTGTGCAAAGAGATATTGGGATTACTGAAATGAATACTAGACGAAAAAGGCTAGACGATGATACCGCTAAGTTCATTTTTCCTGAAGACGAACCGAATAAAAAAACGACTGGCGCGGCTAAAAAACAAAAGTTGCAATCTAACGATTTATTAGAGAAATTAACTCAACAATCTACACCAAGAGAAAAACCTATTCGCGTCAGTCTGGATCTATCTCCAGAAATGCACTCTAAACTTACTAACCTGGCTAACCGAACAGGTAGGAAAAAAGCTGAAATTCTCCGGGTTCTTCTAGAGCAAGCGTTTGAGGGGATTGATCTAGAGTAATGAGTTACTCAATTACTTAACTTAATTACTTATTTGTGGAGACTTGGTATTGGATTATTTTTACTGTTAGAGTTATATAATGCGATGTTGTTTTTAGTGACTTGTGTAATCGATGAAGGCGTGTATGACAGTTCGTTTATTGTCGTAGAGGCAGAATCTGATCTAGAGATTGCCGAACACATGCTGTCCAACACATCAAAATGGAAATGGTTTCTAGACCGAGCATATCCGCATGATTGGCAGCATCGTCAACAAAAATTTGCAGGTTCTTTAATGGACTGTATCCGAGAAAATCCTGCGATGAGTCCACAAGAATTACTGGATTTGATTAACATCACTTCTGTGGACGGTGACTCAACATCGCAATTGCGAATTTATCCAATCACCGTGCGATCGCTGCGAGAGGTAGAAACTGATCCTTGGAAACGGGAAGACCTAAAAAGAAGTACTGGCTATTGAATTAGTGAGCTAACGGGTGGCACGAGCCATCCTTTTTTTTACTTATGAGAATTTGGCTTACCAAGTATTGAATATTTTACTAGCCAATCGTTATTAGGTTTCAATCCCAGTGATTGAAAATGATTTGTCCTATTTGATTCGGTGTCCAGTATCGATAATCTTTTAACTCTTCTGCACTCAAATCTGCAACATGTTCTTCTGTTGGATCAGTTTCTAAATACTCTTTAGTCAGCACCTCATACTTCAAGGACTCAAATGCAGGCACCTCATACTCCAAGGACTCAAATGCAGCTTGCAATAGTGGCACATCAAAAAAAACAAATGGTATATCTTCTGTGCTGCTGAAAGCGAGCATATAATAATTTAGCAGGATGGTGACATTCATACTGTTACAGTTATGATATTCCCGCAATTGCATACGGCACAAGCGATAATTTCTGTACTGTCCACCCTCTCTCACTTCTAAAACTTTTGCATGTATGGTACGTGCAACTTCATAGCAGTCAGCACGAAACTGTTTCAAATCCCGAAATCCAATACCTCTACTAATGCCTCTGGGTAATTTTTTTATCATTGTTAAAATTAGATGCCCTGATAGTAAAGCTTACAGGCATAAAGAACTTAACTTATAAGAAAGTCGCTGCGGTCAAATAATTCGTTGCTCTACACTATCAGTCAGAAGAAAAAGCCGTATTTTGCGAGAAAGTCAAACTCGGCGTGTAAACTTCATTTGGTAATCATCCCTGAGCTTTTTGAGAGGAAACTGGACAAACTTGGCTTCGCCTGTTGCTTCCCAGTTAAACATTTGTAGCAAATGAGACGCGAACACTTTTGTAATTGCGATCGCCATCTGCGCTCCCAGGCAAGCATGGACACCGCCACCAAAGGGAATAAATTGATACATCTTGTCTTCGCTACGTGACGGCAGAAAACGCTCTGGTGCAAATATTTCTGGTTCGGGAAAGTACTCTGGTGTAATGTGTGCGATTCGTGGTTCTGCAATAATTACACAGCCTTTATTATAGAGTACGCCATCAAGTACCACAGACTTGGTGAGTAGACGACTGGCTGTAGAACTGGGTGGTAGAGTACGTAGTGTTTCCTTAATTGTTGCCTCTAAATATACCATTTGCTTTAACTGTTCGGGTGAGAACATAGTGACTTGACTGTTTCCACCTGTAAGAGTGGCTTGCTCAAGTCGCAGTCGTGAAATAACTTGCGGATGGCGGGCAATTTGGTACATGAGCGAAGATATCAGCCCGGATACCTCATAATCCGATGCCCATAATTGCAGTAAACACTGATTCTCTATTAACTGATCACTAAATACTCCATCGGGATTTTCTTGCTGGCTGTCTAGCATCATTGAGAGGAAATCAGCCGTGGGCTGGATAACTTTGTCCTCACCTCGCCGCCTTTGCACCACAGCACGCATAAATTCTAAGAGTTTGGTACGTGCCGAAAGCCCACGCCCGTATTTTGTCAAGGGAGACTTCCATTGAGACAAACCATAGAAACCATCAAAGTATGTTTTGTACAGAGCTTTTAACTCTGCTTTTGACGTAATTGGTAGTCCTTTGAAAGAGAGAGGAGCAGAGTCATCTAAACTGATTCCCAATAGCACAGGGGTGAGTATATCAAAGCAAATCTTCTCCACTGCCGGGTATACCGCTATGGTACTGGGGGTAGTCCAGCTATTCATCCCACGCACAATTACGTCATTGATTAGCGGTGTATAGCCATCAAGTACACGACCAGTCATTCCGGGTGCGAGTGCATTTTTACGCTGACGATGCAAATCGGGTCTTTGAAACAGACTGTACTCACCAAACATATCCATTGTGGTTGCTGGCAGTGCAATCTCTGTATATCTCAAATCTCCATTAAATGCCATTTGAATAGCTTTAGCGTCGCCTACAAAGATGGTAGTGCGACCAAAGACTCCTGTGTTAAAAATAGGGCCATACTCTTGCAAATTTTGGCGACAGAATCGATCCGGATTCGCAATGTAGCTAAATGTGTCATACCACTTTGGCTTTCTTGGTGGAGTGGTAGTGCCAGTAGGTGGCGCTTGCCCATCCTCAATTACTTTTACTTCTTCAGCATTGGCAATGTTGTGCATAGCGGCAGCGAAGCTCAAATTTATTCTAGTGTTCTCGGTTTGTTCAAATAGGTGGAGATGCCGGCGCACTTTCGGAAGGTGTATGCAGTGCTATTACTCCACACTTTCATTCCCAGTAATTGTAGCGTTTGATAGGCTATTTTTACGCCTTGTACGTGAAAACCTGTACTGTTTAGTATTGGGAATGGTTGTTGACAATACCACACCCATTATCCAGCACTTGGGGACATCTCAGAAATAGCGATCGCCTTTATAATGCGATGGCTAAAGTTCCCGATCGGGATGAGGTGCGAAATCTTGCATTATTGCAGAAGCCATAACCAATTATGGGAATGTAAGAGCGATAAAATTCCCAACGTTGGGAATTGCTGAAAATCTGAGAGGATAAAATAAGTCTAATTTAGCACTGCAAAAATCTGGCATCTTGCTTAGACTGTCCCATGTACCCATCTCTAAGTTCTAATTTTTCAGGGCAACGGGCAACGAAATCATCAAACTTAAGGGGGTTAGTTCCTAAACCAATTTTATCTAAATCCTTTTTCTTAACCATACTGATAGCACTCCTGATAACAAAATAAATTAGGTGATTGGCGGTTTTATTACCTGGAAATCCCAGCATTGGGAAACTGACTTCATTAACCAATAATTCATCGAAATAGATTAGGGATATACAAGCTTTGTAATTTCCCGTCCCACTCTCTATTTTTTGTGATTAGATACGTTGACCAATAAAAACCAAACGCCCAAGGTATAGTCCGAGGGCGTTTGGTTCCTATCGAAGCGCTTTCAGCCGCGCTAACAATTTAGGATTTTTGGGCTTGGACATTAACTTGTAGAGCCAAGCAGGACGTACATCCTTGTAAACAACCAACCCTTCTTGAATTAAGTAATTCAGGCATCGGTTGACTGTAGGTCTGCTTAAATTGGTAGCCTCAGCCAGATCCTTGGCAGTTATCCAAGAACTAGCCTGAGCTAATTCCCCATAGATATCTATGAGGGAATTAGAAATTACTTTCATGTACGATCGCTCCTTTTGTAGTAATTAGTAGCGTGAGAAGCTTGTTAAGGCTGATGTGCTACTAGGATGCGATGCGTTGCGTTGAGTCGTATGACTCGCTTATTATATCAAGTAAATCGAATAATTTTATTCTCGAAACTTGTGTGCGTTAATATATTTTCGTTAATATATTTTCTTAATCTCGCCTGAACTCCATTTGAGCGAAGTGGTCTTGCAGCAGCTTGTGGATGAAGCGGTAGCGACCACCTACACGCTGGAGCAATACGCGCTCGGTGCTGTAGTCGAGGAAACGGGCGTAGTCCCAGGGGATGTAACCGTTATGGTAGAGAATAAGGCGTAGCGTGAAGTGTTGAATGCAGGTTATACCACCAAAACTCAGCCCAATAGTAAGCCCTACATACAGCCCTGCAAACAGCCCTGCAAACAGCCCTTCAAACAGCCAAACAATAAGCCCTGCAATCAGCCCAAAAAAAACAGTATTGTAGATAGATTTCCAAATACCTTGATTAGGATATTTTTTATTTTCTATAATATCAACCTGCCTTCCAATCAGCCCTCCATTAAACCCATAAATCACCACTCCAATCAGCACTCCAATCAGCACCACATTAGTTAGCCCTCCATTCAGCCCATTAGTTAGCCCTCGTAGAAACAGCAAAATAGTAAGCGTTCCCATTATCCCCAAAGTCATAGAAATTATATTTTCTTGATTTATTTTTTTGATAAAAACTTTTTCATTTATATCTATTGTCACATGATTTGTAACCTGAAGAAAAATCAAACCTGCCGTCATCAGCCCAACAGTAAGCCCTCCACTCAGCCAAAAAGTTAGCCCTTCATACAGCCCAGAAATTAGCCCTGCTATCAGCCAAAAAATCAGCCTATAGCTAAATCTTTTAGATTTTTTAATCCAGTTGGGCTGCATTTCTTCAATCAAAAACTCCGTTTTCGATTCTCGCTGCATTTGTTGAGCTAACCAAACAAGCCACATTCGCGTTTGTCTAGCATTAGGAGTTTTGTTCTTCAAATACGCCCTACTGTTAATGTCCCGTGTCAACATCTGCCCTACATAGGCATCTAGCAAATACTGATGACGTTCTGCTGTAGAGTTCAAATGCTGCCATTGTTCAACATTTATTTCTTGAAATGCTACAACAGTAATGCTGAGTAGTAAGGGAGTTTTAACCAAGTCTAGTAAATCTAAATCGCTACTGATGGTTGACCAAACTCCTATAGAATTTATAGAGGTTAGATAATCACAAATTTGATTGGTGCTTAAATCCTGTAAGTATATAGCACCGTTAATTTGTAATTGAGTAGCGTAGTTCCTATATTCCTCACTCCGACTACCAACAACTAGATAAAGAGGTTTAATTTCGCTTGTTAAAAACTGATTAATTGCATCAACACAAATTTCTTGACGCTGTGGCTCAAGTTCATCCAGACCATCAAGCAATGGTAGTAATTGTTTATTATCTACCCAGTCTTTACCAAGTTTGATTGGGACACAATATTTAGATTTAAGTTCAGCCACTAACCAATCAGTTAGAGGTTGTCGGTCATCTTTCCATGAGGACAGGTTGAATAAAACGGGAACGGGATAATCAGGCTGTTCTTCTGCACGGCTAACTAAAGCTTGAGCCAGTTCTAATTGTGTGGTAGTCTTGCCTGACCCAGGCTCACCTAAAATTAACAATTTACCAGCAATTTCTGTTGAATCAAAAACTTGCAAAATTGTTGTGGTATCTGGGAGAGGTACAGCAGGCTTTAAGCCAATTTTTATTTCAGCATCCCAAGGTCTTTTTACTTGTTGCGGTTGTGATTCCTTCCCCAAATTAATCAGCACGGCATTGTGTAGAGACTGCCTTAATCGTACTGTAACTTCCTGTTTTACGTCTGCAAGTAATAACCGTTGATTGTGTTCTCGTGCGGGATTTCCTACGGGTGCTAGCTGTTGACCAAAGATTAATTCCTTGACGACGAGCATCAAGTTGTTATTACCCTGAACTACTGTGTTGCCATCCCCCAGAACAGATTGGTTATCATTACCCTGAACGGCTCGGTTTTGATTACCTTGAACTACATTTTGAGGTATGGAACTATCAGCCTGCTGCCTTGAGCTTGCATCAGGCTGTTGTGGTTCAGAGTTATCAGGTGGCTGGTGACTCATAATTCAGTTTTATAACCCCAATAGGTGAGAACCAGCAGCCATGCCTAACCAAGTTGCAACTTTCACAATAATCGGTTTAGCTATTGTCCAGACTTTCTGACCAGCTTCCACGCCCTTACTCGTTTTTTCAAGTGTTTCTGCCACAGTTCCCAAACGCTCTAACGCACGTTGTTTATTTGGTTCTTCTTTGTCTGTGGCTTTCTTCGCTGCACTCAAGTCTTCAATTACTTCTTCTTTAGTGTCGGCTGGAAGTTCTGCACCTTTAATTAAAGTTTCCAGTTGCGCCAGTAACTTGACAACATCTTCTTTAGTGAGAGATTCAGAGGTTTCTGCACCCACTTGGTTATGTTGCGTCACCTGATTACCATCACCAAGCACACCTTGGTTATTCTCACCTTGAATTGCGCGGTTGTTATCGCCTTGAACGTTATTAACGTTTCCACCTACAGAACCACCAACTGAAAAGCCACTGGGATTATTAGTCATAGTACCTACCTATTCTACATTTGAATAAAAACTAGGGCTAGTAGCGCATTTCTATTTTGGATACAGATATACCATAAGCAATTCCAGAATTTTAACGGTTTAAGTTAATTTTCTATTTCTTCCGTCAGAATTTAATGTAAATTGCAAGTCATAAATACCATAGTACGAGGTGCAACCTTAACAGGGGGTGTATATCATTATCAAGTGCGTGAATTTTCAACAGAGTGTAAACCTGCTGTTTTTAAACGGTAAAATCATTAACTAGTTTGAAGAAACAATTTTGAGAGAATCTCACCTAAGAAGTATCAAAATTGTTTCTTTACCCAATAATTAGAGAAATATTATGTACTTTGCAGATTTATCTGACCTGGAGAAACATAAAAACAAGTTTGGAATGATTCAACTTAGTTCTAGCGAATCCTTACAGATTCTTAAGAAGTTTGCCTAGACGTAATCGATTTTTTGAACCATTGATCACAAGAAAAAAATGGTGTTAGGAATCAATGGCTCAAAAAATAAATAGAATTGTGCCCCAGACTCTTATTAGACAACTTAGTGTCCATCCGCTTGTTCAGGGCTTGGGGTTGAAACTTTCAAGTTGTCTCCCTGCTTGCTCACTGAAAAGTCCGGCTCATTTTTGCTACTTTGAGCAAGACCAGCAGCACCAGCTATTGCTGTTCCTGCAAGTCCAAGCCCCGCAGAGAATTGGCCTGCATCCTTTCCGTTTGGCGAGACTATAACAGCAACAGCAATGACTGCTCCAATCGTTGCTATAAACATGGGGGTTATAGCTCGAATTACTTCTGGGGTGAGAGATTTCATAGAGGTAAGTTATGGAATTGATTTGTTCATGGAGTAAATACACGGCATCAAATTCAAATTCCAGAATCTTATCGCCAGAATCTTCATCGCCACAGCTTCGGAAACCGTCTACACCCTCTGTGTAGACATGAAAGAGATAGTGAGGCGGTAACGCAGAGATATCAGTTAGAAACGGCGATCGCTTTGTTTCAACAAGGAATGAGCCTATACCAAACTCTCTCAACTTAATCTCCAGAAGAAAAGGGAGCAAGCAAAGGACTAGATAAATTTTCATAAATGCCGGAACCTGATTGAGCATTCCCAAATTGGGAATGGGCATTAATTCTTTAAACTGGATATGAATTATTTAATGCACAATATGAGATTTTTGGCTCTGTGCGGCGGTTATTGGCTTATTCGTTAATTCTCAGAATTGTTAATCAAATTGCTCCTATCAGCGTATGTTTCCAGATGCGATAAATTCAGCTTCAGGAATCGCACACTTGTAAATCTTTAATCAATTAAATTACTATATCGATGAAACAGGTATTGGGCTGGCATACTCAAGCAATCGCTCCCATCCCCAGAGCCATGCAGTTTTTACAAGGATCTCTTTACCATTGCTGAATTTTATAAATTCTCCACCTCCCTCAAAAAATACATCAACAACCAACTGATTCCGCACATCGCGTCCCCACATTTTTTCTGCCGCATTCCACCAGCGTTGCCCAGGTGAAGAGAACATCTCCCTTTCTAAATATTCATCGCGCCATGCTTTCGGCTTCCAATTATCCTGTAGCGCACGGATTAATAAAGCATTGGGGAAAATCTCTTTCTCATGTTCGCTCAACCACAGGGCATATTCAATTGCACTTCGCAAGGCATCCTCTAAGTCATACGAACAACCTTCAAGTGCATCTTGGACTTCGGCATCTGCAAAATTCACATCGATAGTTACCAGCGCTGGTTCGTATTTTTTAAATACCTCGTACTCAACCGATTCAAAATCCCAAAACCACATAGTACACCCTTAACTATGTTGAACTCCATTTCTAGTAGATTACTATCATAATTATCTTGCAACAAGAGATTTAGTTAAAAAGAAGATTATGGTCTTAAATTTATCTCACCCGGAAAAAAACAGTAACAAGTTTGGTGTAATTCAATTTGATTTCAGCCGCAAGGTGGACTTTCTGATCTCTCTACTAGCTAAAACGGATATCAGATTTTCTCCCTTTGATTATCATGTCCCCCAGGTAACGAGTTATCTGATTACACTTGATGAGTGGCGCTCTTGGCTCAATCAAACCCTTGCTAAGGACGATCCTCGATGGTATTGGCGAGTTGACGATATCGTATCTGAAGCTCAAAAGGAGGTTGACGATTGTCGTCAAATGTTCTCTCCTGAGCTAATTGAAAATGACGATTGTCGTCAAATGTTCTCTCCTGAGCTAATTGAAAATTTAGATTGGTCAGCTATTCGTGAAATTTATGTTAAACGGATAACTTGGTTTGATCAGCAGTATCGGCAAGTAGCCCAGGAATACTCAACTCCCCTTCAGGATGGAATAGAAGAAGAATGGATGCAAGATACCAGAATAATTGAGGCGTGGGAGGTTTACCAAAGTACCCTTAAGCGTAATCCCAATATACATGAATTGCTTCATACACCTACTAACTATCCAAGTGGCGAGATTGATTCAATATACAAAGTTTACTTTGTAAATTATCCAGAAGTTGTTAAATGTAGTATTGGCATCAACACAATTATCGGTATACCTAAAGAAGCAGGGTTTAACATTCAATCGGTAATTGATGAAATTGAACGACTTGTTAGGGAGTAGTAAGCGAAGGCTAGTATATTGTTTTTAAGCTTTAATTTAAACAGATGATAACAAGCGATGACTCGACTATTGGAGATATAATTACTGGCTCATCCAGCTGTATTGACTTTGCCTTCTGGGTACTCGTACAAGACGGACTGCAAGTGCCCCCGTTCGATAAACACACTGGCGGTAATCGAATTCTTCAGTCTCTTGGGATGACACAAAAATCTTGGCACGAGTGGCTAAGACGCATACTAATTGGGCATGATACCCGACTACTTGGGCACGTACCAGATATCGATGCTGAAATTGAACGATATATAAACGCAGAGAAGGAAGCATTTGATGGTGGTCGTGAGCATGATCCAGATAACATCATTTGTGATGAACTTTGGTGTGAGCAAAAATCTCTTGTTTATCGAGCAATGTTAAATCGCAAACAAGAGGTTTATATTGAAGCGCTTGCCGATTATCCCGGCATGGATCTAAAGTTTATTCAAGAGAATAAAGCGCCGCAGTTATGGCAGGATAATCCAGAAATACAGGGAATACTAAACCAACTGTGGAGTGATTATGAACCACTAAAATACTCAAATAAATTCATCGAGTCAGTTTTGATTACTCCGAGAATGTGGGACATAGAAGAAAAGCCTCCGACATTGAAGCATCGAGAAATGTATCTTGTAGATTATCCGTATGAAGTAGAACTATTTGTAGAGCCGATATTTGCTATTGTCGCAATCCCTAACCGTCCAGTTCATCGGACAGATTTAGACCGAAGAATGTTCAATATTCTTCAAAACTCATAAACTTGGAAGCGTTAGGGGAACGGGCATTAATTCTTTCAACTGGATATTAATTTTTTAACGCACAATATGCGATTTTTGGCTCTGTGCGGCGGTTATTGGCTTATTCGTCATTCTCAGAATTGTTAATCAAATTGCTCCCATCAGTAAAAATACTATTGTGTCTATTGACAATTAGGATTAAAAAATCTGACCATAATCAAGCTAATGTGTCTGGAAATAATACCCTAGTATTTAAAGAAGTTAGGTTAAAAAAAACAGTCTAGTCAAAAACTTCATACAAGATTACCGCTAACTTGTATGTTTAAAAGCCTATTAAACTTTTATAGCATCAGAAGTCTATTTACCGCGTTACTCTAATTACTTCACAATATAAATATGTTTTTTTTCTAAAGGTTACTTTTAAATCTTGTCAATTGTTGTACACAGTATGCCAAGCTATGGTTGTAAATAAATCTTTGCATACCTGTTTACTAATAGTCGGTTTGTGTTAATAACTAAGTCCCGGCTTGAATTGCACATGTTTTACTAAGGAAGTTGTGTCCTCAAAAGAGGCGATGATTAATTACTAAACTAGCACTTTAGTTGAGCAAAGTATTTTATCAAATTTTATTACTAAATAATTCAGTACTTACAAGAGGTTTGTAATGGAAAGCCCTGATGCATTCTTGATTAATAACGTGTCTTCGTACAGTCTGGATGGAGGACTCACAAAGTCTTTATTAGACAGTGCATCTTTGAGTTCGGCTTTAGATAATAATTCTAGCAAAACAGCCTCTGTTTCTTTTGGATTCGACCATCTCTCAATATCAGATACAGCAGTAGCTTCTCCTCAGCCCGATTTCCTTGATAACGATAACTCACTGTTGTTCCAGCAATCAACTTTGACTGCTTCTGTACCATCCAAACCACTTACTGGCAGTAATATCACCAATTACAGCACAACAAACTTTGATCCACTTACAGGAAGGAGGCAAAATGCCTCCCTAGTTAACATTCCCAGTAATGACTCGCTTAGTGATTCCCTGATTTCAGTCGGAAAGTTTGGTGACTTCGATGGTCACCAAGATTTTCAGTTAGCCATCACAGATGCGTTGGGTAATCCAGAAACCTTTTCTCTATCGGGCGATGGCATAGGTGAAGTATTTAGAAACTCTAGTTTTGAGCAAATTATTTTCACAGGTACTAATGCATCAACAATAGTCCAAATATCTGCATTCAATAATATTAAATTTGGCAACTATACTGGTTCTTCACTTCAGGTTCAAACGAAAGGTAGTATCAGTGCTGGGAATATTACACTGAAAAATACTGCTTCTTCTAGCAACCCTGGACTTAATTTGCAGTCAGGATTAAGTGGTATACAAAATTCCATTGGTAGTTACACGGTCACTGATCTGGGTACCTTGCCTGGACGGAGCTATAGCTCCGTCTCGGACATTAACGACTTTGGTCAAGTCGTTGGTAGCTCTTATGGCATTGGTAACTTTAGTCATGCTTTTCTCTATAATGATGGACAGATGACTGACTTGGGTACCCTACCTGGGCAGAACTTTAGCGATGCCACGGCCATTAATAACTCTGGTCAAATTGTTGGTAGCTCCGGCTACTATGGACATGCTTTTCTCTACAGTGATAGTCATCTGACTGACCTCGGTACTATTAATGGTTTCAGCAGTGCCAAAGCCATTAATAACTCTGGTCAGATTGTTGGAAGTTCTTATGGAAATGATGGCTTTCTACATACCTTCCTATACAGCGATGGCAAAATGACTGACTTAGGCACTTTCGGTGGCAGGTACAGCAATGTCAATGCCATTAATGACTCCGTACAAATCGTTGGTCAGTTCCAAACTAATGAATACAAAAGACATGCCTTTCTCTACAGTGATGGCAAGACGATTGACTTAGGCACTCTTGGTGGCAGCTTCAGCAATGCCAATGCCATTAATAACTCTGGTCAAATTGTCGGATCTTCCGATCGGAATGATTACTCGACACATGCCTTTCTCTACAGTGATGGCAAGATGGTTGACTTAGGTACTCCCTTTGGAGACAGCCAAAGCTATGGCTATGATATTAACGATTCTGGTCAAGTCGTTGGTTTCTCTGAAAATGATAATGGTTTAGAACACGCTTTCCTATATAGTGATGGTCACATGACTGACCTCAACGGTTTGATTCCGAAAGAATCAGGCTGGACTTTAGAGGGGGCAATAGCTATTAATAACAAAGCGCAAATTGTAGGATATGGCAGCATTGGAGAACAAGATCACGCTTTCCTTCTTAACCCCATTTCTACAACAGCAACACCCAAGGATGGCATTACTGTAGGCAATATTTCTACTCAAGGTGGCTCTGTCTTCTTGCAGGGACTTAAGATTAATCTCACTGGCTCCAATGTTGTCACCAAAGGCGGCAATATTACTTTTGATGGCCCGACAATCCTCAATAGCAGTACTGGTGCTTACACTTTTAACTCTGCTAAATCTACTGTCACTTCTAAGGGCGGCGATATTACCTTCAAAAATACTCTCGATAGTAACAGTGCAGGTGCTTCATCCCTCAGTCTGACAGGAGGTTTGGGCAATATTACTTTCAATAATGCAGTTGGTGGTCATGCTAGCCTTAAGGACTTGACGGTTAATAGTACTAAAACTTTCACGGCTAATGGTGATATCACTAGTCAAGGCAATATTACTCTAAATGCTATTGATGACATTACCACAGCTTCTTTGTCTACTGCTGACTCAGGTAATGTAAATATTTCTTTAGGTAAAATTGGTGATAAAAAGTACGATTCTAAAGGCGATGTCACTACTGGTAATATCACTGCTAAACAAGTAGATATTTTGAGTGATGGAGCTTTTAGAACACAGGGTGATATTCAAACCAAAGATGGTGATGTAAATATTACTGCTCTTAAAGATGTTGTTGTTCACAACATTACTTCCACAAACGCTGGAATTAGTCTGATTAGTGCTACTAAGGCTATTACTGCCACTGGGGAAATTATTGGTGATTATGGTGTAACTGCTCTAGCCAAACAGAACATCACCACCGAGAAAATTAAGTCTGCCAATGATGTAGTTCTTCTTAACTCCAGTCAGGGTGCAGTTACTGTCAATGGTGCAATTACCAGTAATAGTGATGTTTCTCTTGGGGCTTTTAAAGATGTAGTTACTCAAGATATTACATCACTTGATGGTGCAGTTGCTTTGATTAGCAGTAGTGGTAATGTTAAAGCCCAAGGTGCGATCGCTAGCGTTGATAATGTGACTCTTGGTGCTACTCAAGATGTACTTGCTCAAAACATTGTATCAGCATTCGGTACAGTTGCTTTAGTTAGCAGTAAAGGCAGTGTCACTACCACTGACATTAATAGTGGTAGTCAAGTAGCTATACAAGCTGACCAGAACGTGACTACAGATAAAATCAGTTCGCAGTGGGGTAAAGTTGCCCTAATTGCCAAGCAAGGTACTGTTACTACACAAGGCGATATTACAACCAATAACGGTGATATATATCTCTCTTCTGTTGGCAATGTTATTAGCCAAAACATCATCTCAAACGGTGGAGTAATTGCGATCGCCAGTTCTCAGGGAGCAGTTACAACTGGGTATCTCCGCTCTGACGGAAATAACACTGGTGGCAAAATTTACGTACAAGCTGATGGCTCGGTTAGAGTTACTGGTTCTGTCCAGATTAACAATGCTAACTACAGCATCTACACTGGTGTCAAGAAAAAAGGATTGATTAGTATTGCTTACGACAGCGGCGTTCTTAAATCTAATAAGTCCAAGTTCCTTATTGGGGATGCAAGTATTAATGGTACCGCAGCAGGCATTTACGGCCCTTATGCATTCGATGATGAAGGTATAATACCTAAACTTATTAAATCTACTGGTGTTCTATTATATCAAGTAATAGAGGAAATCTTCAAAGGAAATGATAATCAACCTACAAAAGATCCATCAAATGCAGCTGATACAAATCCGATTACAGGAAAAGCTTACGGCAGTAACAAAAAAGAACGTGAGCTAGTTGAGCAATTAAACACAGCACAGCAGAGAAGGTTGAATGTGCTTATCCATAACAAAAACAATCCAGAGAGGATAACAGAACAAGAGGTTTTCACTAAAGGTAAAGTAGATTCTGATCATGGATGCTTTAATCTTGAATTAGATCGGCACTTAGGTGGTTATGAAGATCATGATGACTACGCTACTTGGGTTACGGGGTCTAAAGGTGACTTCCTTGTAATAGCGCGGAATTCATTTGCAAATTTTGCTTTTTATGACGGCATAGTTAAAAATCAAGGAAAAGCATTCCTATTGAACGAGCAACCCCTTGGCTCCGTGGCGGAAGTAAAGACAGCTCAGTACTTTTTAATCAAAGCCGAAAATCGTCAACAACTAACTCCTGAAGAGCGGTATAAACAAGTAGAACTAGAAAAAGAAATTTATTACAGGCATTTGGTAGCCAAGTTGTGTGAACTTAAATTCTTCATTTCTTTTGACAATCAAAAGGTTGCTATAGCAGCTTCTAGGTTGTATGAAACCACATATCCAGATGTCGATATTATGTATATACTACCTCGTAGACCTGCGGATGTGTAGCGTTCTTAGTATGTGAATATCATCATTGCACTGTAAGTCTGGTTTCCCAAACAGAACACTAGCCTTACAGAAGATTACTTCCCATCAAAGGTTGCTCACTATCTCCTTTGACTACTACCGCATCGCTTCCCTAGCTATTCCAGCACCGACAAAGCCAAGTTTGAAATTAAGCATAAGCTAGTGATGCGTGAGACTTTAATAATTTTAACTATAGGAGGTTGGAAGTGTTTATTGAGTTCCGAAATTACACTACCTGTATCCAGTCAAATAATTTAGATTCAATCGAACTCGCTATAACTCGGATCTTGGAGCTTGAAGGTTGCCGTCGCATTTCCCAACCACCTCAACGGTTATCAAATGAGGAACTAAGCTATACTCCCTGGCTGCTGTTGCCCGAACTATGGATTGTTGCACTGTTCGTTGGCGCTTCGGGATGGACTATAGTGAAAACTCAACCGAATGAACTACTATGCCGTCGTGCGAGGGGTGCTTCTCGCCCTCGCCTATCAGAACTAGCTATGCAAATTGATTGCAATGCTTTTCACTTCGGCGCATACGGTCACAATGGTATCCTTCTGGAAGCAGATGCTATGGGTCAGACGTTTATTTCTGGTACAGTTGACCGTATAGAAGAAGAAGAAAACCAGTTTTATGAGGAAGAGATTAATAGACGTGAACGCTCACAGTTCTTCTTACTAGATATGCCAGAGGAAATACAGGCAGTTGTGAAACCTCCTTCTCCCGAACAGCAACAGGAGAAAGACAGAAGGCTGTCAGAATTAGATATGTTGATAGGAACCGAGGAGGAGCCATTTGATGCCCAATTTGAAATTGCAGAATTACTCAAGGGACATTATCGGCGAATAGATGAAGCTTTAGAGCCTCTGCTGGGGGGTTCCCCCTCTTATTGGCATCTCTGGAAGAATAATTTGTTTTATCTAGCTTACACCCAGCAACAGCAACTTGCTGCGGACGGGGCACGGTTGCTGTATTTCCAACCTGCCGAACATTATCGGCAACTTGACCCTCTGTACGAAATTCAAGGATACTATTAAGATTTCTGTGCTTGTTAGTTTGCAAATAGCCGAGGGCGCTCTGCTGACAGCCATGTTCAGTAAATTAGGTCGGCGATTAATAAACCATAGACTCTGCGATCGCCAGCCATTGTTGTATCTCCTTCAACTACTGAGTTGCCGTCACCTTGGACATTATTGGCATTACCGCTTACTGAACCACCAACTGAAAATCCGCCGGGGTTGCTAGTCATAGTACCAACCTCTTCTACTTGGATGTTTGAATAAAAGCTAGGACGCTCCAGCGCCGTCATTACCATATTCTCTAATCTGCGAATCTGATTATCTTTTTCTGCTAACAGTAATTTAATTTCTCCTTCTGGTAAACCCTTAAGCTGATTATAAGTGTCAAAATATTCTGCACTCAGTTCAGACTTATCAGCCGTAGATGCGGTTTTGGCACGAAGTAAAAACTTATCTTCACCTCGCACTTCCATGCCAACAATTCGTAAATCCGCCTCTGGGTGATTCTCTGCTAACTGCTTGAACGAGATGGCGATCGCTCTTGGGTCAACACCTTGATTATGGTAAGTGGCTGTGGTTCCAAACCAATTTTTTCTAAATCTTTTTTCTTAACCATAGTTTGTACGTGTCTATGAACTTGCGCTAGCCTCAGATATAGCAGCAGCTTAACTATCCTCTTTAGAAATATACTGCGCTTTAAATCTTTCGTCAAAAACATTATCAACTAAACCTTTAAAAAGCGGATGCTCCCGAATTCCATCAAAGTCTGGGTCAGTTTTAGCAAGTTCCCAGAATCTATCTGGTTCACATTTTATTGATTTTTGTAAATTTTTAGTTGCCAAAGCTACATTACTTTGCAGCGCATAACAACAAGCTTTGTTGTACCAGTAATCAGGATAGTCCGACTTGATTTCAATTGCTTTGTTGTAGACAACTAACGCTTCTTCATATCTTTGTAATTCCATTAAAGCGACACCTTTATAATTCCAAGCGTCGGTATTATCTGATTTGAGTTGAATAACTTTGTCATAAGAAGCGATCGCATCTTCATACCGATGTAAGTAATAAAGTGCATTACCACGATCTAGCCAAAAACCATAAAAGTCAGAATAGATAGCGATTGCTCGTTCATAAGAGTCTACAGCTGCTTGATAATCTTGCTGTATTCCTAAGGCTTTTCCTCGTAACCACCAAGTATTGCTGTCATCTGGTCTAATTGCAATCACTTTGTCATAAACAGCGATCGCTCTATCATAACGCTGTAATAAAGCCAGAATTTCGGCTTGATTAGACCAAGCTTGGTAGAAATCTGACTGGATGGCGATCGCTTGGTCGTATGCTGCTAAAGCTTCTTCGTATTTTTCTAAATCTTTAAGAACAATCCCTTGGTAATACCAAATTTCTGAATCGTCAGATTTAATTAAGAGTGCTTTTTCGTAGGCAGTAATTGCCTCTGCATATCTTTGTAAGCAATAAAGCGAATAACCACGCCGAAACCAAGCCTTAGCGTAGTCTGGTTGAATTTGAATAGCTTGGTCAAAGGAGGCGATCGCTTCCTCATGCTTATTTAAAAAATAAAGCGCATAGCCTCGCCAATACCAAGCATCAGCATTTTTAGGTTGCTTTTTAACAATTTTGTTGTAGCAGGTGATAGCCTGCTCGTATTTTTGCGAAGAAAATAACTGATCGCCTTGACGCTGTAAATCTTGGTTTTTATCTCTAAATATCCATAACAGCAAAATTATTCCTATAACTAAATACTGTGAAGACTGGCTAAATATCCGACCAGCTATAAAGGCTAAGTCCAGAGGAACACCCAAAAATTGATTAATTTCGTTAGTAAAATTCCATAAAAATCTATTGAAAGGTCTAGCAAACCATAACAGACCAATCAGCACCAAAATTCCATATTTCCTAAACTTGTTAAATTGCTGTTGAATTGGTTTTGGTAACCACGGCTCAATAATTCCATAGCCATCAAGGCCAGGAATAGGTAATAAATTAATTAAAACTATATATGTATTCAGAGAAATTATATAAGCTAGTGAAATAATAAAAAGAAACAAAACCGAATTTTGACTTTGTAGCCTCAAGGAATACCAACCCAATTGAAAAGGCAGGGCCAGTAAGCAAGCTAAAATCACATTCGCAATCGGGCCAGCAGCAGAAACAGCACTTTTCCATTTGCGATCGCGTAATCGATTTTGATTAATATAAACTGCTCCTCCAGGTAGAGCAATACTACCAATGAGGAGAAAAAATAGTGGGATCACCAAACTCAAACTCGGCTCGGTATATTTGAGTGGGTTTAAGGTTAAATATCCCTTATCTTTAACGGAAGTATCGCCACCCCAATATGCTAGTAGTGCATGACCAAATTCATGCAAACATAAAGACAATATCCAACCAAGACAGATAAAAACAGCTATTAACCACATGATTTTAATTCGTCATTCATAATTAATATAAATTGTATATTGACAAATTAAATGGTGTCCTGGTTATTTTCACCCACTTGGGAATTAAAATTATCTCTGCGGATTACTGCTAATGGACTCAGAAATTGAATTCAGCGCATTCCGAATTTCAGTTCTCATAGCCCTAGCTTTTGCTCGAATATCTGATGAATGCTCTTGCAACTTAGTCAACGAGCTATTTATTTGAGTAAGATAATTTAGCGATAATTTTATTTGCTGTACCTGCGCTTCTATAACAGCACAGTCTATCTGTAAGTTATAGGTTGGCTGAGACGCTAATTGCTGCTGGACAATAAGGAATTGGATAGCAAGACTGAGACTTTCGTAAGTAGTTGCTACCCACTGCCCCTGCTCACAAGTTCCTATTCCCCAACCACCAATTTCTTGCGCTAAACCTTCACGGCTACGACTTAAAAAAATAGCCGCATTTGCTTCTCGTTTCATCATTGCCTTGGTTAATTGCTCAGAAATTCTTTTACGCCCCCAGCTTGCAGAGTCCCTATTCCTAACCTCAATTACTAATGATAAATCCACGCTTGCTATTGAGTTGGCATTGAATTTAAGAAGAATATCACCTGGTTGCTTGTCCTTTCCAATATGAGTAATTTCAGCCCCGTATAATTTCGCCCACGGCTCTAATTCTGCAACAACAGCTTCTTCAAAACTCGCCCCCTTTGCGATCGTTTGCTCCAGCGTCAACTCAATCAGTTCTTTTTCTCGAACTTGTTGTGCAAGCTTCTCCACCTCATCGGCCAATGGTTTTACTGCTTCTGTAACAACTGCCCTAACGGACTTAGCCAAAACGCTATTCTCTGCGGTTATATTTGTGATTGCTGCCGAAAATACACCCTGCAAGGAATCGGTTCGGTTCTCATCCAGCAAGTTTTGGATTTTCTGTACAGCACTGCCAAACACTGAGGTTTCTTGTGAGGGATTAAATTCCTGATTGAGAAAATCACTCACGGCTTTTATTTGTGCATCCATTACTGCTGTAGTAAGGTTGATTTGACCCTGTAAAGGAGCTAAGAGTTGACCTTCGCTTGTACCAATTTTATTAGCCAATTGTGCTGAAATAGTGTTTGGTATTTCATTTACAGCTTGATATAATTCATTTAATAAAGCATTAAATTGTTGTTTGACAAATTGGGTATCATTAAGATTTTCAGTTCTTTGGAGACAGAAAAAGCCCATTTCAAATGCTTTAACACAAGCAGCTTCATGCTCATAATCTGGCACTTGATGCAGATAATCACTCGCTTCAAACAGGCGAATTTGTAAATTTCTGATAACAATGCAGTCGTCTCTTAGTTCTATTTGGGGCGGAATTCTCGACATTGTTGCTCCAGATTAATATTTTGACAGTTGTTGCTAAACAGGGAACATCCCGATTGTTATATTTGGTGGCTAAGGGGGATTTTATTATCAATAAACAGCCATGCTATCGAGAATCGATTAATCCTCAAAATTTATTGGTCTATCTTTGAAATGCTGGTGAATTTTGAAAGCCTCAAACCAAGGTGGTAGGGTATGCTCAACATCTTCTAGTTTGTTTCCTCTGGCATCTACTAAACCATGCTTGATGACTACCCTAGACAATGGTTTTTCACCATCGGCTGTAAATTTCTCAATTAAAATGCTGCCAGCTTTTCTCATAGCGGCTGTACCCTCTCCAAAAGCCTCATTTGTTCCCAGGTGAGTAACCCCAATAAATTTTTCCTTGGCCTTCCTAGTATCCGAAAAGGTTGATTTTATAAAGCGCTTAACAGTGTCTTCATCCATATCTTTTAAATGGGTGAATTCATCAAGTAAGAATTGTTCAGCTTGCTGATCATCTAAATTTTGCCCAATCCGCTCTAATCTGCGCTCGTAGGTGTTTTGAAGAACTTCAATAATTGCTGAATCGTTGTCAGCCTTTAATTGGGATTCTAGCAATGCCCAAACTTTGCTGTTAGCTCCATTGAGATGTCGATCAGCAATTCTAAAAACTGGGATACCTAAGCAGTATTTGCGAATTAGCCCAATGGCTACAGAAGTGTTAGTTTTGCCCGTGCCTTGCTCTCCAATAATCCATAAGGGTTTGGATGCTTTGAGAACAGCCCATAACCAACCATCTTCGTGAGATTTGAGCGCATCGACCAAGCTGGTTTTTAATGCCTCATCTGTAGTTATTTGAGTAGTTTTAGAGTCCTGCTTGCTGTTTTGAATCTTATTTAATTCCTTTGTCACTTTCGCAATGGTCAGCCGATTATCTATGATTTGTTTATCTAACTCGGATAAATTTAAATCGTGATTTTTAAGCGCAAGTTCACCCTGCAACCGACCGTTAATCTCATCCAACGCTAATTCATTGGGTGACTTCATAGCCTCTATCGTCTCTGTCCTATTACGGGCGATCGCTTCTTTAGTTATCCTGCTTTGCTGCTCTTTTGAGAATTTAGTTAAATCTAAATGGTTATCGACTATCAAATCGTTCTCAAATGCTTTAATTTTTAGCAATGAAAATTGGCTATGAATAGCTGATTCTTGGCTACCTGTAAGTGTCTTAGAGACACCATAAGCAGTTAAGAGCGCGATTGTACCAGCTAAACCATATAAAGGTGCATTAGGGGATTCAGCAGGTAATATACGTAATGTTTTTACATGCTCATCAAAAGTTAAGTTCCTGCGCTCCTGTTCTATCATCCAGGAAATACCACGCTTAATTTGCTCACCCTTGCAAGGTTGGTTATTAGCTGAGAAACAGAACAATGTTTCACTGTACTTGCTGGCATCATTCCAGAGTGGCAAAGTTAAACTCAGTCCTCCAATCAGCAAAAAACCAATACCAACTGTGGCAATCTTGCGCTCTGTTTTGAATCGCTCATTAAAAGCTTCTATCTCTTGCATAGAATTATAAGTAGGAATCCCAAAAAAATAATCACTGGGAAGTAAACATTAAGCAGGAGTAGCACGTATTGGATGAATGAGAGTATTTGAATATCCAACCCAGCCCGTTTACCCCAAGAGGTAATGTGCTTAAGGTTTTCAGCAGTGTTTACAGCATCCGTAAACAGGTTATTTACAGCAAATATTCCCAGGATAATTCCGCCTATAACTGTTAAAAAGTTTCTTTCTCTATACATTTGGTTTTTTTCTTAAAGGAATTGTTATCACCCAGATCGCAATTAATCCCAATCCGAATATCACTGGTGTTAGTACCCCCGATGGAATTGTGAAAGTATTTGTATTCTGTGCTGATTTAATTTCTGAATAAGTCTGTTGGATCTGAATTTCAGTTGACTTAACTTCTTGAAGTATCTTCTGTGTAGAGTTCCACCCAATTACTCCACCGATTGCCAGTTTACCCAGTGCTACCAATGGTTTGCTATGACTCAATGACCAACGTTCACTCGATAACTCAAAGTGAAAACTTTCACCACAATCAATCAATCCTGGCAGTAGTGCCAATATCATAGACACTGCAAGGATAATGCTGATTGATATTTGCATTGAAAATAGAAGCCAAGCCAGCGATGCTGATCCAACTTGGCAGGATAGAAACAGCAAGCCACTATCTATACGCTTTCTAGCTTCGATATCAGCGTATAGTTTGGATTCAATATGCTGTAAATACCGCGCTGTATCTTGGCTAATGCCCATACTGTTCTCGTCATTGAGTGCATTATCTAGTTCATCATTATTAGGTGGTAGCATGAGAATACTAAACTTGATTGTGAGGAATATCTGAGCAATACGTAGTTACTCAAATATTTGTTTTTGAATTAGAATCCTAATGCTGATTTAATTGCCGCGAACTTCTCAGCTAACACCCCACGGACTGTATTAGGTTGATAATCCTTTTGTTGAATTAAATCAAATCGGGCATCATCACCACGGTTTAAAGCTTCATTGATAACCTTAGTTTGATATGCTTCATTAGCAGATAGTTGCTTCACTTCTGGCCTATTAGATTGGTCAATTAAAGCTGTGCGGTTGTCAACTCCCACTAAGTAAGCATCGATATACCCTTTAATCTGAGTGTAGTTCATTTGGTAGTTATGACGCTGATTTTCAGTGTTCCGAGCATTTACGAATTCAGCCGCAAGCTCACTCCGTTTGTGTCCATATTGAGTATTTGCAAGAGTCGCGTTCATTACTGCTTTATCAATCTCAATCGCACTCTTGCCAGCATGCACCAATACTTCAGAGATGGCTTTGTTATAAGCCATACTGCCATTGATTATTTCTTGATATGCTTGGGCAAGCTTAGGGGCAAACTCTGCTGATAGCCTACTTTGCCGCCCTAGTTCCCCAATCTTCTGAGCGATGGTAACGTCGCCCATCATTGCATTTGTAAAATCATCTAGACTTACACCAAATTTAGTTTTGAGAACTCGGTTAATCCTCCGTGCTTTGGGTGTTACGTGATTTTTCAGTTTCAGTTGGGAATTGTCTTTTACCATCTTGGTAACTCCTTCGGTATTTCTAAATATTTATTTGGGTCTACAAAATCCCTGTACTCTATCCGCTTAACTCGGAATTGTGATAGCCTCCAGTCATCGTAGGTTTGTAGGATGAATAGTAAACTGGCAATAGCCAAAATGATTATTCCTGCTCTATAAGGATTAAAGCTGATTGTGTAGCCTTCACCCTGTCTTACTGGGTAATGCGAATCTTGATAAGATATTGGCTTTTGAACTTTTGATATGTTGGCGGATACCTCCTATATCTGCCTTGACATTAGTTGAGAAATTTTCTACTTTTTGATTTAACCGAGTTGTTCTATCAGCTATGTGCGATCGCACTGCATGGGCATTGCTATCTAACGCGCTCTCTACCTCATCAAAACGGTGATCAACATAGCCTCTAATTGCGGTGGTTACACTGGTTAAAAAGCTCGAATAATCATTAAAAACATCGTCAACTCCATCGGCAATTACTAAACACTCCTGCTCACTCAACTCGAAACCTAATGCTAGGGATTGAGTAGATACTAATGCCTGTTTATCAGTATTGGTCACAGCCAAGGATTGGCCAGCTTGATTAATTTCCAAAGACGCGTAGTTTAACGTCTGCGATATAGTACTTACTTCTTCGGACTCTGTTTCCTGCTGTGCAAAGGTTTCAGCTTCTTTGGAGTGAACTAAAGGTTGTTGGATGAGAGGTGTGTTCACGCTTATCTCTTCAGAGGAGTAGACATTTGTATTTACAACTTCTATTTGATTAGCACGATGAGATTCTAAAAATTCTACCCCAGCTATGATTTGTTCTGTAGTCACATTGTCTAAATCAATAACCCCTAAATGTTCTGCCGCTTTTAAATAATCAGGTTTTGTAAATCCTCTTAGACCCTTTTTGTTTAGGCGTGATTTCACATTGTTGTAGAATTTTGTCACAGTTTTACTCCTACTTTTCTACAAGTACATCAATAGTTTGAATTGCTTTATCTAGTCGTTTCATTTCACGAGAATTTAAGCACTTAGCAGCCTGAAAAGCTACTAACGCTAAATCGGATGTGGGGTATTTTTTTTCATGCCTATAAGGAATACCCGCGTTTGTAAACCAGTTATATCGAGATGTACGGGATACTTGAGATAAATCTAATCGTTGTGCTAAATCAGCCAGAAATTCTGCACAAGTAAGGTGTTTATTTTGTTGGTAGTAGTGCTGAAATAAAGTCCAGCATTCAGAAAAAGACTCGTTGTTTATTCTGAAATTTCTGTGAGATTTTTTTAGATTAGCTATTGACTTAACAATTAATTCAGCATTGCTATTTTCTACAGAAAATTTTAGATACTCTTTTAACTGTGCAGTTAGTCGATACCAAAAAATATCACTCACAGGCTTTTGATATGTTGACTCAAAAATTTGTTTTAGCTTGCGATACTTTTTGCAATAAGCTTTTGTTGCCATATCAATAATTTGGATGCCTCCATTCCCTTGAAAAGCTTTGCCTACAATGTTAGCATATTAGAACCATGTAGAACCGCTTTGAACATAACAGAACCATTAATTTTTCTAACCGAACGTTGTGACCGATTAGACTGGTTCTAATATGTTCATCTAGGTTCTTCGCAAACATGACTGCTGATCAATACAAGGGCAAGAGAATCACAATCACCTTTCCACCTGATCTATATGAGAAGGTTGATGCAGCTGCGAAAGAAGAGAATCGAAGCTTTAGCCAACAGACGGTCTGGTTGGTTTTGCAGGCTTTTAAATTGATGGAGGAGAAACAATCTTAAGTATGAGGTGATGAAAACTACCTATCATAAAAATCTAGGTTCTGAACTATGCTGTTTGACTTGATTCCAGCTTTTGGGATATGCCAGCAAGATTGAAAAGATTGTTCTGCCTTCTGGCAAAATGGCTTATCACTCCGTAGCGACGGCTAAAACCCCTACTAAGCAAGGAAAGTACCAATTAAGAGGTGTATGGACAATGATTTACATCAATTATATATTCGACTTGCTTGGCAATGGTTCCCCAATAGTGATCGCAGTCGGATGACCCCGCAAGCGATCAGCGTAATGAAAAAATATTTAAGCAGTAGCAAAAATTACAGTAGAATTTGAACGCAAAAAAAAACTTGCTTGAGCCTGGAGCAAGATTCAAATCAGGAAGGAAATTGTACGACAACACCTTTAATCTGAGCTATCAATTATCAGCTTCAGCACCTCTGGAGCAATCATCCCATCCGTCATCGAGCCTAAAGCAGGTTCAAACAAGATAAAAATTACTGTTTTCAGAATAGCTCATATTCAAACTGTCGTACACTTCCATTTGATTTAAATCGCTTCAAAGCTCGGCATCACAAAAGGAGCCGAGATGTCAAATACAACAACAAACACCACTTTTTTCTATATTTGTTACCAGCCCCTAGCGGAGTTTCTAGGCGATGGGGATACAGCTGGGCTACTTCAAAGAATTAACTACTGGCTCCAAAATGATAAAACTGGGTACATTTTGGGCGATGGAAGCAAATGGATTTATTTTGGTTATAAGAAAATCCAGAAACAGCTATCCTGGCTTTCGGAACATCAGATAGGCAGAATGATTCGCCATCTGGAAAGTATAGGCTGGCTCATTTCCGATAAATTCTACAGTCTAAAGCGGAACATCGGTTTTGCAAATGACCCCCCTGATTTCCATGAGGATAACCAGAGGAAGTGGTACAAGCTGGATTACCAACAGATTTATATGGATACGGGCTTTAGCTTCGATAATGTTGTAACTCCTCCTAAAGAGCCGAAACGCTCAAGAAAAGCCAAGGTGCAAAATTGCACAGTGCAATCTACAAATCTGCATGATGCAATCTGCGAAACTGCACAATCTTCTATAAAAGAAGATCCAAACTCTCACTACCAAAAAGAGGCAGTTATAGAAGAGAAAGAAAAAATTAATTTTGACCAAGAAGAGTTTGACCCGTGGTCAGAAGAATTAATTCCAGATGCACCCGAAATACCATCACCTAATGAGTCAGCACAAGAAGAGCCTCCCTTAAACCACTCAGAGCCTCATGAAGGGCAATATTCCGCCGCGCCGGGGCAAGGCTTTGAAAAAAGATTTAAACCCGAATCTAAGCGAAATTCTGGGGCAGTAGAAAAAGAAATTTGGGAGATTGTCCCCAGTCGGCCTTTCCCAGTTTTTCTCAATTGGTGGGCAGATAAAAAATATAAGCCCCAAGGTGGAAGATGGGAAGCAGATGCGATCGGGAACGCTTACTCTGAGTTTTACAACAAACGCGATCGCACTACGATAGCGATATTTCCTCAATTTCTGGAATACATGCAGCAGGTAGCCGAAAACTGCAATCAGCAATTGGCCGCAGGGATTAAAGCAATTCTGCCTAGTTGCTTCGTTGCCAAGCCCGATGCGACACATGAAAATGTAGAGTAGCTAATGAAAAATATCTCTGAACTTGTAGACCGTGGGGTGCAAGTTGCGCTCCCGACTAATAGCGTGACTCCAGCTTGCACTAAATCAATGAATTTTGCGATCGCAGCTGGTTCGGATATTTCTGCATTAAGTAAATTACAAACTGTAACCCCGGAGCAGATTATGCCCGTGGCTTCAAAAAGCTTGGCATACGAATTAGCTAAACAGCAATCAATTTGGAATAACATTCCTGCACTCCGGAGTAAGGTCAGAAAGTGGGCAGAGGAAACAGCAGGAATTCAGTTAACTGTGGATGGCCCTGCATTAATTGAGGTACAAGAAGGATAAGGCTTTAATCCTTGTATAGCAATGGTTTAAGCCAAGTCTTGCTATCGATGGAAAATAAAATAATTCCCAACGTTGGGAATAAATATTCCCGCACTTCGGAGCAAAGTCAGAAAGTGGGACGAGTGTACACCAGGAGTGGAAGTTACCGAGGCTGGGGTTGTGCTAGCTGCTGTACCGCAAGAAGAAGGATAAGGTCTTAATGCTTTTACAGCAATGGTTTAAGGCAGGTCTTGTTTTGTGGAAGGTACTGCTTCTTTTTCTAGTCGACTGGAAATTTTTTACTGAACAATAGCGATCGCTTAATGCCTAAAGAGCGATCGCAAGTAACTAAAAGTTCCGTCGTCGAGACTGGTAATAGTTAGCACAAAACCTTGTAGTAACTCCTTGTTGGGATAAGATCCTTATGTACTTTTCGTTTGCGGCGAGAGATACATCCTGCGGTGGGGCTTGCGCTCTACCCTTTATTGATTTTCATCCTGAGCAGCTAAGAGTTAAATAGCCACACTCCTCAATCATAAAATTTCCAGCCGACTAGAAAAGTTGCTTCTGTCCTGCAATGCTGAATAGTCCGCCGTAAGGGTATCACAATTCCACCAAAAACTGCTGATAGTTTCGCACTAATCCATGCCAAGTAAGTGGTAATTTGTTAGTACAAATCTACTAAAAAGCTCATGACTATTTTTCGAGCCAATCACGACAAACAAAATCCTTATGTAACGCTTGACAAAAAAATTATAAACAATCCTAACCTTTCATTTAAAGCTAAGGGAATACTTACATACTTGCTTTCTAAGCCACCGGAATGGCAAGTGCGGATTTCAGATATTCAAAAACACTCCACGGATGGACGCGAGTCAATAATGTCTGGACTGCGAGAACTAGAAAATGCTGGGTACTTTTCTCGTGTTCAGAAACGGGATCAGTTTGGTAGGTTTGACAAATCCAAAACTAATATTTACGAAGATCCAGGTTTGCAAGTAACCTCAGATTTCCAGTATAAAGATACACATCAATTCTCTAGCCACCGTGAACTAGTTTCTCCAGAAACGGAAAACCCGATTACGGATTTTCCATCGTCGGACTCTCCGAAGCCGGATTCTCCGAACTCGGATTCTCCATTTACGGAAAATCAGTCCTGTATTAAATAATGACTTAGCAACTAACGAATTAGAGATTAACAAAAAGCAATTAAAGATTTCAGTTAATGATGATTTGAGTGAGAAAGTATTTATTAAAAAGGGCACACACACACAAATACAAATAGCAACCCTTCCAGATGATGTTTTAATGCCTCAAGAAGGAATAGAAAACAAGAATAAGGGTAAAACCTATCAATTCATAAAGCAAGAAGGCTTAAAAGAAATTTCAAGGCAAGAAGAAGAATCACTCAAGAAGACAAATATTCCGGCGGCGGAAATGTCATCAAATTTTGACAGTGAGACAGATGAGGTTGACAAGCTAGCGGAGAAAGCTCGCTTTGGTGAGGATTTGACGCACTCAGAATTATTGAAACTTGCAGAACATTACGACATGTTGAAATTAGTACGGCTTTATCGGCATTCTGGAGAAATGTTTAACCAAAAGCCTAAAGATATCAAGGATGAATTTATTGAGTTTGTGAGATCGTACTCATTTAAAGGTGGTTTTGATGTTGCCTATGTCATTAACAGCATCAAAAAGGCAGAACGTACCGTTGAGTCTTGGGATGTCCTCATGGGGTGGGTTAATGCTTGGCAGGAAAGATTCGCTATTGAATCACAATATGAGTCCTGGCGCATCAGTAAGAGGTTAGAGTGATTGCACTTTTGTCAAGAGGGTACGGGAAAAGGAGATAAGCTAATGAGCATTTAAGTTGCATAACACCAGGGCTGAGTTCCTTACTACAAGCGAATCAGTCTGGAAAAATGAATGACGATTAGCTTAAATTCGCACCAAGGCGCAGAAGCGATCGCTTGGCTGTGACTAACCAAGCTTTGAGAGATTTATCAGGCTGTAACGGATTGCTGGTACGCGATTGGATTGAAGACCACAAGGATGTCGGCAATTTTTTAGCACCCATCACGCCCAATTCGTTAGATGCCCACGCGGCGATCGCCCTTTGTTTTGTCTGTGATAGTGCGATCGCATTTATGGATGAATCAGTTCGATGGGTTTTTTTTTGCCCAGAGGACTACCACAAGCAGTTTACTTCACCTGCTCGTAAAGAAGATGGGGTAGATGAATATGCTTTGAATCATAATATGAGAAAAATTTTGAATCATAAATTGAGAAAGAGTT
>NZ_JAVRBS010000044.1:0-54734 GCF_034531155.1 Nostoc sp. ChiVER01
AATAAACGACTGCCCGAATTCAATAAACGACTGCCCGAATTCAATAAACGACTGCACAAATGCAAAATTCGCCCACCCTGCGGGAAGTGAGCTACATCCCCCGACCCCTTTTCCCAAGTTTGGGAGAGGGATTTAGGGTGAAAGCTCATTGATTCATGCAAGAAGTCTAAATATAGGAACTTAGCAAATTTGCTTTTATCAAACACAAAAGCGATCGCTTTGCCAACGCCTACCGTAGGATGCCCAAAGGGCTGTAGGGCGATCGCAAGATTTGAACTGATACAAAGCATAGACGCAAAACAGCTTATCGTTAGACATTACACAAAAACTTACACCAATTCCTCATGCCTAAATCTATGTAAAAACACTTAAAAGACTATTGACAGGTATAAAAATATACTATATCTTTAAATAAGAAAGGCGATCGCGGACTCTTGGCCGAGGGCGATCGCCTTTCATTTAACCCCTACAATTGGAGTCAAGTATGATCATTGCACAATCAAAAAAGTTTGCCAAATCACAACAAAAGCAGTATTTACCTACCCAAGGTAACAATGCACCCCTTTTGAATCTATCTGACCAAAAGCAATCGCCAAAAAGAGAACCGATTAAACATTTATTGATTGGTTCACCAAAAGCCGTTACCAGCACAATTCACTTGTTGCAAGTTCTCGGCTATGCCAGCGTTGGTGACT
This sequence comes from Nostoc sp. ChiVER01, assembly GCF_034531155.1. Classification (NCBI taxonomy): domain Bacteria; kingdom Bacillati; phylum Cyanobacteriota; class Cyanophyceae; order Nostocales; family Nostocaceae; genus Nostoc; species Nostoc sp. ChiVER01. The sequence continues at coordinate 696 of NZ_JAVRBS010000044.1, forward strand.
GGAGTGCGCTACTACCAACAGGTAATCCAGATGAAGTCATGAGTATTTTAAGCCGTCAGATTTTGATGCAATAACTCAGTCAAACACTATTTAGTTCCCTCCCCTTTATAAGGGCAGGGTTAGGGTGGGGTAAAAACTAAAAATTGAAAAAGAATGCAGAATTCTGAATTCAGAATTCTGCATTCTCGACGCTTTTGCTGTGAACCTTTAGAAGGTGAAAGTTGTTCTCAACGTACCGATAATCGCATCATCATTACCGCTATTTTGACCAGGCGAGGTCAACCAGATGACACCAGGGGTGATTGAGATGTTATCTGACACGCGATACTTGTAAAAGCCTTCAAAGTGATAGGGTATATCATTACCAGCAAAACCTGGTCGGTTAAAGGAATAGGGTTCTGCGCCAGCAAAAATACCTAAAACGTTACCCGGCTTACCGAAGTCAGGTAAGGCTAACCCAAGACCGTAACTCCAAGCTTCATAATCATCATTTGCACCGAAGCCTCTGACATCATGGTAAGAAACGAAGCCACTAATTGAAAGTTTGTCGCTGGGTCTGAAGGCTGCTTCTATACCATAAGAATTACTGGAAGATGCGTTGACGAGGGTGTTAGCTTGATCAGTACCTACGACGCGGCTAGTGCTAGTCAAACCACCACCGGCATCAAATAAACCACCAGTTCCAGCACCATTATACCCGTGAACGTAGGTAGCAGCGATCGCCAAGCGATCGCCAATACTAAAGTTCAACTGTCCAAGAGCTGCATAGTTACCCTCTAACAAACCTTGATTTGCGCCAGGATTATTAGCATTTGACGCTAAGTAGCCTATAGTCAATGAACTTGGTTTGAAAATACTGCCACCGCTACTAAAGGGTAAAGTCAGTGCTGCACCTGCACCACCACCAATGCGATAGATGGGACTTTCAGAGGCAAAGGTAGATAAAGCCCCATTACCACCATCGTAGTCCTCAAAGTAAGGGTTATTAGTGGCAACATAATCGCTATGAATACCTCCGGTGGCCGCTACGTAAACTTGGGCTGGGCCGATGGGTACATAATACGCCAGCCAGTCTATATTGACATTGTTATTGGTGCTTCCACCGTTGAGTTGAAATGTTTGTGTACCTTCAGAAGTATTGAGAACCCCATTAGCGTTATCTCTTAGTGAAAACGCTTGTGCATTACCGGCTGCAAGACGGGTGTGTAAAATGTCTTTACCCGTGAAGCTGGTTTGCAAGTCTAAACGTACCCTATCTTGGAAGACAGTATTGTTTGCATCGCCAGTATTACCGCCAAACACATCAGTAGCGACAAAAATAGCTTCACCCACCAATTTTGTGGTAGTAGAAAACTGATTTGCTTCCAGTTCAGCAGTCCGTGCTTCTATAGCATCTACTCGGCCACGCAGAGTTGCTAGTTCTGCCGAGAATTCCTCTTGCAAACGTTGGAGGGTTGCTAAATCTTGTTTTGTCACCAAATCAGCCGTTGCTGTCGCAATCAGTTCATTAACCCGATCTAAACAAGCATTCAAACCTGCGGCAAATTCATAACGGGTTAGTGCCCGGTTGCCACGGTAAGTGCTGTTGGGGTATCCAGCAATACAACCGTAACGTTCAACCAGGGATTGTAAAGCTTGGAATGCCCAGTCAGTCGGCTGTACATCAGAAAACTGAGAAACTGATGTGACTTGAGACAGTGAATTCTGCTTTTTGCCTTCACTGCTGTAGCGGTTAACTTCTTCTAAAACGTTGTTTTCATCAGTCTTTTGGGCAACCAACTGCCGATTAACTTTTGGTTGCTCTGTTTGGATGAATATTGAAGAACTAGAAGCTATTGGTGCTTCTGTCTGAGCAACTTTTGCCTTTATATCTTCAGAAGAGGCTGGTACTTTAGTAGCCATAGCCTTCGCGGAAACCAACACCGTCACTCCCAAAACTACTGGGCTTAGTACCAGAGTTTTCCACAATAAATGAGACATTTTTTATTTTCCTTTCCCAAAAAAGGCCCAAAATGACTGGCTTCAAGAAAAAGAGAACAAGCAGTTATTCTACTTGTTGGAAATCTTATCAGATTCCAGTAATTTTAAGACATACCTGATAAAATTGTTACGATTAAAAAATCTTAACTCATCCCATAGATTGAAGCAGTGGGGAAATCTAGTCAGCCTCAACTCTGGGAGACGTTGGATTTCGACTCTGCCCAACATAAATTCGCGTTCGGAGAAATCATGCATTCACGCATTCAAAAATTTACCAAGCCCATAAATAAATTGACATTGCTGAATTGAAGTATGAATCCGGATGTAGAGACGTAGCAGTGCTACGTCTCTACAAGGATTTTGGTATTATGCCAAATCATTTTCATACATGAAATCAGCAACGTCAATAAATTTAGTTGCTCTGTACCTTTTTATTTCTAGTCAAGAAGTCATTAATACGTTTTTCACGGTTTTCGTTCTTTTAGGTACTAATGACTGAGTTTATGCTTAAATTTGGCTCAAATTCGTGCCATTTCTTGATTTTAGCTTCTTGTTTTTGACTCTGATTTGTGGTAAATCTTTCTTATCTTTGTAAAAGTAACAGATTTCAACTAGAGTTGGCCATATTTCTAGAGAACCGTGAAATTGGCTAATCACATCATCGATAATTCTGGAAACATTTTGCTGAAAAAAGTCGGGTTCAAACCCATAAAATACTCTTGATAAGTTCTCAGCAAACAATTGGAGTGACACCTTACGTTCTTCATTCTGGGTAGACATTGAGGCTTTGACTACCTGCCTATGGATAGCAGAGATTTTTTCTAGGATTTCTTCAGAGTCTTGTAGTGTGACTTCCCCAGAGTAATCAAACTTGATTCCCAAGTCATCAAGATGATAAACACTGCTCTTAATCTTCTTTTTCAACAGACTACATATTTCCTCATTAAAGAGTTCACTAGCCAGAGGATTACGCATGTAGTTATTTCTAATATGGTTTTGGACAGCATCAACATGTGCAGCCACAATCCCCTCTTGCTGTATCCAAATTCTGTAGATATAATCTTCAAATCTCAGTCGAGTTGGAAAAAAGGGTGGTAAACCTAGTTGATTATCATATCCAGCAACTCCACAATCCATTCTCCAGTTTTTGTTAGTAATAACAGGTCGAAAGTTAGTAAGAATATAAAAATCATTCAGGTCATTTGGACTTATTTGATTTTCATCATTGAGATACATGTGAATAAAATCAAGTGTATCGATATCATTAGTTCCGGTACGAAAAGTCTGGGCAATCTTGACGATTGCATTATTTAATACTCTCCCTTGTTGTAATAAAAGGCTGTTTTCCCGAAAGTAACCCTTGGTTGTATTAGTTTCTAAATCCATTGCTGTATCAAGAACCAATTCTCCAGCCTCGAAGTTTTCTGGTACATGGCTGGCTTTTTGACCTAGAACATCACTAAAAGCCGTGAGTAAGTCAAAAGATTTATGGACAAAGCCACCTTGTTGGTTAGATTTAATTAATTTTCCTCGACATATTTCATCACCTGATAAAGACTCTGGACTAGTTTCTATTAATGCATCTGGTCGCATATCGTCATCTGCACTAACCATTAAATGTCCAAGGGTATACATTAGTGTGAAATTGCGGTTTCCGCCATAACTAGGTCTAAATAAGTTTTTTACTAGTGATTCTAGCTTGCGATCGCGCAGTCTTTCGTTTAAAAATGTAATAAATTGCTCTTTCTGTTGTGGGCCGACATAATATACATCATTGACTGTCTTAGTCTGCTCTAAAAGTGGGTAATACTTCTCGTGGTTGGCAATGCTAGAATCATCAAATACGATAATTTTTAAAGCATGACCATTTACCCAGAAATTCTCATCATACTTTTCGATGGTCTGTGCTACATCTCTCAATCGATGAGTCGGAATAACAAATATCGTCTCTTTCTGTTTCATAAAATCTGTTTAGGTCTTTCAAATGAAGTTTAAAAAGTTCAACTCTAAATCAATGCATCTATTTTGTTACAGTTTCATCATTAAAACAAATTACACGAATAGTTACTTCAATGTATAAAAATCGGGAATCTGGATGTAGAGACGTAGCAGTGCTACGTCTTTACAAGGATTTTGTGATTATGCAAAATCGTTTTCATACATGAAATCAGCAACACCTAAAAATCTATTTAGGCTTGTAGTCAGAGCAATTGAGTGCTTCTTGAGTTAGAGCAGCAGAAGGTTGTACTGCACACTTTAGATAATGGTTGTTGTTAAAAAATTGGCAATTTTTACAGGGATGTTGGTCTAGATGTTTTATGCTTACTATTTCGTCTTTATCTTGTGCCGCCTTTTGTAACGCTTTGGAGACGTATGAAACGAAAAAAACAAAAGTTCCCCAAACAATCATGAAAGAAATGTGAGCCAAAAAGACTGCTAAAAAAGGAATATCCCCGTCGTGTGGTTTTATATCATTATCTGTTGTATTCGGCAGTTTAGCTTCAATGAGACTGGATTGATTAACACTTTTTTGGACGGATACATAAATTCGTAAAAGCTCCGAAGTATCCATATTGAAAACCTTTATTGAGTCAAACTCAGATTCAGCAAATGTCATCTAAATTAAACATTTTTAAATGCTAGGATTTTGGATTGAAATACCAAATAAACTTGGTTTTCAAAAAGTTATTTTTTTCATACACAAGATTTTTTAACTCTAATGTTATTGTGCAAGAAATTAAACAAAAAATATATATATGAAAAATATATTTTTCATATATACAAATTGTTTAGGTAAAAAAAACATGTAGTTATCTACTCGCTAAATTCCCATATATTTAGAGATATATCTTTGATATATATAAAGGTTGCCAATAAGTAAGTCGGCACAATAAAACCAAACTGTGTGAAGAAAAGTAAACAAGGCTCAAACCCTTTTTCTCCCAGCTAAGAGACCTCTGCCCCCTGCCTTATCCCAACGAGAATTATTTACGCTGACCTAATTACTGCGTAGGTTTTGAATATTTGTATGTTAGGTTGAGCATAAGAGGATGTTTGAAAAGTCTTCCAGCGTGTGTTTCACTACCCTGGCTACCGATAAACGGCAAAATCTGTGCAGTATTTTAACGGTTACTACTAACCTGAGATGCATTAAAATCCTTAATTGACAAGCTTATCAGCCTCATACATGTATTTCATTTGACAAACAAATGCTATATATTCCACCCAACTGATAAGAAAGTTTGTATAGCTTTGCTTAATTATAATAATCATTTTCATAACAAAACGTTATTAAAAATAATTCGGAAGACGCATATTCAACCCGCAGCCTTAAGGTACATTTAATCTATTGTTAACCTTTAACTTGATGTAGCTATTGGCTAATTGGGTAAATGACTAAAAATAGCATTAATTGTGAAAAATTAAATATTTCCGCTAAAATATCTCCTAATTTAATCTCTACACTACAAAGCAACGAAGCGAATCAGAGTCCAAGTAAAGCGATCGCACAGCCTTCAGGTGCCTTGCAAATAGTTCATGTAACTACCGGGCGCGTGCGACTGCGTACTACTGACAGTAGTCTTAACTCGATATTAGATAACATAGCTCAAGATTTACGCTCCATAGAAGGAGTGAAGGAAGTTGCCGTAAACGAACAAACGGGTAGTTTGGTAGTTAATTTTGATGAAGATAAGCTCTCATTACCGCAAATTTTGGCGCTAAAATCCGATCTTGATATCCAACTGCCGCAGGCTTCGTCTGATTCATCTAGCAAGACCGATCCCTTTGCAGCTTGGAAATCGCCTTTATTTTGGAAGGAGCAAGGTATTTCCTTAATTCCAATGATGACAGGCTTGGCGGTAACAGGAGGATTGGGAATTCATGGCTGGGTATCGATTCCAGTTTATATGATTGCGGCGGATGCAACCCGTGGTGTAATTGGTTATCTTGGCTCTCAAGTTTCGACATCAGAAAAAAACGAAGGTAATCACACCAGTTCTGCGATAAAAAGCGATATATCCAAATCTACTATCCAACAAGAAAATAGCAAGGTGGTAGCACCTGCAAAGATTGACTACAGCATAGTTCATCAAATTCCCGGACGTATTCGGTTGAATGTGCCAAAAATCGCCCAAGATCGAGCTTATGGGCGGCGGCTTGAGAGAATAGTGAAAACCGATGCTCAAGTTACCAGCGTGCGTGTGAATTTTGGTGCAGCATCGATCGCGATCGCTTATCAGTCTCGTGAGATTCCATTATCTTATTGGGTGAGCCTGATGGAATTAGCGTTGGAGATAAACCCACCAACAGTAGGGATAACAACGGCGAAACAACCCCTAGAAGAAGTTAGTCAGACTCCTGAAATTACAGACGTAACAACGACAAATCAGACTAATCCTGTTACTCAGACAACTGAAGTTACAGACGCAACAACGCTAAATCATCCTAATCAGGTTACTCAGACTCCTGAAGTTATCAACTCAACAACAAACCAAACAACTCCAGAGTTATCTAGTCCGTGGACTAACCTAAAATCGCCTGCGATGTCTTTTTCATTAGGTATTATGGCGAACTTACCCTTGGGAACTTAATACACAGTTTCAAATTGCAGAATACTGGAGGGCAATTATGACTGGTTTAAATTTAAAGACGGTAGTAAATTTAGACAAGAAACAAGAGCAAACAGTCACAGACGAGACTAATTGCCCAGTAACGCCGCCTTCAAATGATCCCGCCACAGCAATAAGTTAGCTAACTAATCTAGCAAATTACAAATAACCAAATAGATAGCTAATCAATCTCACAGGATTGATGGCTTATTTGCTCTCTTTGCCTAAGTTAAGAGCCTGATTTTCATCGAAGTGTAACAATTATTGGATTAAAGAAAAGTAATGGCAAAAGTAGCACTGGAACTACCATCACCCCCAAAATCTCAATTCACTGTTTTGGAAAGGAATGGAAAAGTTTCTTTAATTGACACTAATGGACACTCTCAAGGAGAGTTACCTAAAGTTACCTACAGCGTTGTTCATACAACTCCGGGAAGAGTACGATTTCGTTTACCTCGCTTACGCTGTGATGCAGATTATGCCAAGCGTCTGGAAGTATTGTTAACAGCAGATGCGCTGGTGAAGAATGTCCGTGTCAAGCCTGCGGCAATGTCAGTTGCAGTTACTTATAAATCTGATAAAGTTTCTGATGCGAAGATGCGATCGCACCTTCACGATTTGATTCAGGCTGCAAGTGAAGTAGTAGTTCTGAAAAACTCTAAATCATCGGAAACTGAAAAAGAGCCATCTTGGCCAGGTTTACAACTCTCCGCCGTTGCCACTACTTTAGCAGTACTAGGAGGGCCGTTAGGATTATCGATCCCGCCTTTGATAGTGGTGCTTCCCATCGCCATTGCTACACTACCCGTTATCCAACGAGCCTGGGAAGGTATTAGGGTAGAGCGAAAATTGAATATTGACTTTTTGGATCTGATGGCGATCGCTATTACTACCTTCCAAGGGCAATTTCTCACACCATCGCTGATGCTGGGTTTAATTGAAGTCGGCGAAAATATCCGCGATCGCACGGCTCGTTCTTCTGCTCAACAAACTTTAGATTTGCTTAGTTCTCTAGGACAATTTGTCTGGGTGGAACGCAATGGCGACAAGCAACAAATCCCCATTCAAGATGTGCAGCGTGGCGATACAGTAATTGTTTACCCTGGCGAACAAGTGCCGATTGATGGTAGCATTTTGCGAGGTAAAGCCCTGCTAGATGAGCAGAAATTAACTGGCGAGTCGATGCCGGTGCTGAAGAAAAAAGGACAACCAGTTTTCGCCTCAACGCTAGTACGGGAAGGACGAATTTATATTCTCACAGAACGGGTAGGCAACGATACCCGCGCCGGACAGAGCATTAAGTTAATGCAAGAAGCACCTGTCCACGATACGCGGATGGAGAATTATGCTACGAAATTTGCTCAAAAAGCTGTAGTGCCAACTTTGCTACTTGGTGGGGCAGTATTTGCCGCAACCCGTAACCCTTCACGGGCAGCCAGCGTTTTAACTCTAGACTTTGCTACAGGTATTCGAGTCTCCGTCCCCACAACAGTTTTAGCAGCATTAACTTATGCTGCCCGACGGGGAATTCTCATCCGTAGCGGACGAGCGTTAGAACAATTAGCAGAAGTTGATACCATAGTTTTTGATAAAACGGGCACGCTGACTAAGGGAGAAGTCGATGTTGTCAGTGTGGAAAGTCTCAATCCAGCAACCTCAAGATTGCGGGTGTTGGAATTGGCCGCCGCCGCCGAACAACGTTTAACTCATCCAGTTGCAGAAGCAATTGTTCGCTATGCCCAAGCAGAGCAAGTGGAAATTTTGCCGCGTAGCAAGTGGGATTATCAACTAGGTTTGGGCGTACAAGCTCTGATTGATGGAGAGACAGTTTTTGTTGGGAGCGATCGCTTTTTGCGTACCAGTGGCATTGACATGGAAGCATTAAATGGCCATCAAAAATCTCCAAATTCAGCAATTTATGTAGCCAGCAACGGTCAACTTCAAGGTATTATTAAATATAGTGACCTTCTCCGTCCCGAAAGCCGGGAAGTGATCACGGCACTTTCGACAGTCGAAGGTGTAGAAATTCACATGCTAACCGGCGATAATCAGCGAACTGCTACAGCCGTTGCTGCTCAACTAGGTATTTTGCCAACGCATACTCACGCAGAAGCTTTCCCAGAACAAAAGGCAACAGTTGTCCGCCAACTGCACGAACAAGGTAAAACGGTTGCATTTGTAGGTGATGGGATCAACGATTCGCCAGCTTTAGCCTACGCCGATGTTTCCGTTTCCTTTGCCAACGGTTCTGAGATAGCCCGCGAGACAGCAGACTTAGTGTTGATGCAGAATGACTTGCATGGTTTATTAGAAGCGATCGCGATCGCTCGTCAAGCCAAGCAATTGATTCGGCAAAACACCGGACTAGTTGCTGTTCCTAACTTAGCAGCATTAGCGATCGCCGTTCTCTTTGGTCTTAATCCCTTAGCTGCAACAGTAGTCAACAATGGCTCAACCGTAGTTGCCGGAGTCAACGGTTTGCGTCCAATTCTTAAAAATCGTCAACATAAAGCTCTACCATCGGCAAGATGATGCAACTATGCCGCCAAGAGCATCTTAAAAAGTTTTCCGAGGTTTCTTAATTAATAGGAGAAAATTGAACATGGCACCTAAAATTAGTGATTTTGTTGAAGATGCAGGCGCTCCCGGTATTATAGCCGGAATTGGTGCAGTCCTCTTAGCACCCGTTCTGCTGCCCATTGTTGCTGGAGTTGGTAAACCCTTAGTCAAATCCGTCATCAAAGGTGGAATTGGTCTTTATGAAAGAAGCAAAGGAACCATTGCAGAAATAGGCGAAACTTGGGAAGACATGGTAGCCGAAGCCAGAGCAGAACTTGCTGAAGAAAAAGAAACCCCCGTATTTGAAGCGTCTGCCACCAATGGCGATAATGTCACCGATAATGGTGTGTAATTTCATCCGCCCATTAGCAAGTTAAAATCTTTGCCATAGGCAACTTCCAATTACCAAAATAAAAGAACCCCATCCCCAACTCCTCCCCGCAGGCGGGGCTACGGTGTACACACAAGTCGAATTACCCCCCTTAATCCCCCCTTAGAAAGGGGGGAAAAAGAAATCTATCTAGTTCCCTCCCCTTTATAAGGGGAGGGTTAGGGTGGGGTAATTCGAGGACTGGTAGTGATTCGATAACTTATGTGTACACCGTAGGCAGGCGGGGAGGGGTTCTCCGGGTTTAATAAGTAATCAAGCGGACATATTATTCCTCTGTATTCTCTACGTCCTCTGCGGCTCGTTTTCCATTAATTTTCCACTCATTCCTGTAGATAATAAACCCACAACAAAAAATCCACTATCACACAAGTAAAAAAGGTGGTTGCATGTTGACAAATGGTTATAACACCCACAATAAAATGCCGGAAATTCTAGACAAACCCACTTTCAAAACATCACCAAAACCGATATCCACAAAAGTTATAAGTTCAACCCCCGGAAGATTGCGGTTAAGAGTGGCTCATTCCCATCGTCAACCAGAAAAAATGCAAAGTATCGCCAATGCTTTGTCAGCAAATTCTCACATTACTCAAGTTAAGACAAATTTCCATCATGGCAGTATTGTGATCAATCACGATGGTAAAGATGGCAGTCTAAAAAACGTACTAGCAACACTTAAAGATTTAGGAATAATTTTTGTTGATGTTTCCGAGGGTAACACCGAAGCAGCAGCAGGAGTATCATCCGCGATTGTTGACTTAAACCAGCGCGTCAAACAGGCAACACATGGTGCTTTTGATCTGCGGATTCTTTTTCCTTTGGGATTAGCTAGTCTTTCAGTACGGCAATTATTTAAGAGAGGGTTACAGCTAGAAATAATTCCTTGGTATGTTTTAGCATGGTATGCTTTTGATAGCTTTATTAAATTGCACGGAGCTAGCAAAGAAGAATCAACAAACGAATAACTAAAAAGCATAATTAATCTGCCAAATCTTGATGGTATTATCAGAACTACCACTAGCAAGAAATTGACCATTTTGGCTAATAGCAATAGAGTTTACTGCCCCTAAGTGTTCTGTAATAGTTTGCAATAATTCTCCCGTCCGCAAATGCCAAACTTTGATGGTTTTGTCTGCACTACCGCTAAAGAGGATTTCTCCATCAGGACTAACAGCTAAGGATCTTACCTCTTCTAAATGTCCAGTTAAGGTGTGTAGAACTTTACCTGTAGATAAATGCCAAATTTTAATAGTTTTGTCTGTGCTACCGCTAAAGAGAATTTCTCCATCAGGACTAATGATTACTGATTTCACCCCACCTGAATGTCCGTTGAGGGTGCGTAATGGATCGCCAGTGCGGGGATTCCACAGCCTAATCTTGTTATCAGAACTACCACTAGCAAGTATTGTACCATCAGGGCTGATAGCAGCAGCATTAACTGCGGATGAATGCCAAAGGGTGCAAATACGATTGCCTTTATGCAAATTCCAAATTTTGATTTTATTACTGCCACTAGCAAGAATTTGTCCATCAGGACTGATAGCGATGCAGTTAACCGGTTTTTGATGTCCTAACAGAGTGTGGATTAGTTTGCCAGAATTGAGGTTGTATACTTGCACATTACTTTTGGGATGTTGGCAACTACCAACAGCGAGATAATGTTCATCAGGACTAATCGCAACAGAGGAAATTTCGCCTAAATCTTCTGTGAGGGTGCGAATAAGTTTACCGCTTTTAAAATTCCATACTTTGATGGTTTTATCTGCACATCCGCTAACTAAACTCTCAGAATCAGGACTAATGATAACAGATGTCACTTTTTCTGAATGTCCAGTTAGGGTATGGCTGAGAACGATATGTTGTAGTGTAACTTGTTGTTTGAGGTTGGCAACGCAATTTAAAATTTCCTCAACATCAGCAAGACTCTGAGTATCACCCACCGCGACAAAATATTCTCTTAGCTTTTTCACATATTCTTCATCTTTGATGCTGACGGCTGATTGCATTGCCTGAAGCGGGTTTGTAGAATCCTGTAGTGATATTTGGCGTAGTTGTAACCATGTATTCACAGAATAATCAAGGTGTTCGTTTGCCCAAAAGCGTAGTTTACCGCCGTAGGCATCGCTTAAATGAGATAAACTCTGAGCTAATTGCAAAGCCAATTCTGGAACCCAGTAACAGCGCTCATTTTCCAGAGCTTGGTAAACTTGCTTGTAACCGGAGGCGATAACTTCTATTGATTGAAAATCAAAAGTATCTGACAGCAAACTCGGCAGCAACTCTGGTAGTAGCGGAGGTATACCATGATTAACCAGGTGGTAAATATCTGCTACCCAACTTGCAACCAAACAATGATAATTAATCAAAACCTGGCAAAGGTTTTCAAAGTCTTGACGGTTGACTTGATATTGTAAAGATAAATTACTAATATCAATTCCTGTTTCATTCCATTTTTCTACCTTTTCTAAAATTGCCAAATTAACAACATTATCTTTTCCAATGTGCTTAATCTCTTCTATATCTTCTCCCAATGCCAGGAGTTCATTTCTAATTCTTTTCCATTCTAACGCCCGTCTTTTAGCAGACTCTTCCAAAATTTCTCGATAAGGCAAACGAGTAATTGTTTTATAATAATAATTACCTTGTCCCAAACCCCAGTAGGCAATCCGAAAATTTAAATAATCGCCATCATTTTCTGACTCTAAAATCAAAATAGGCTCTGTTTTCAACATTCCAAACAGAGCCTTAATACTTGATTCACTGTGAAAACGTTTACTGTCCCAAGCTCCTGCCAATAATTCTGTTGGTCTAACTTGACTGTTTAGAGAGTAATGCTTGTTGAGAAAATCTCGTAATCCTTCAGCCAACATTAACTCAATCTGGAAAATTGTTTCATCTCTATTATTGTTAAATTGGTCAAAATGCACTTGAGGAGGAGCGATAAAAATTTTTAGTGGAGTGCGCCCATAATTGATGTGATCTAAAATCTGTGAAGGATATAATCTTAAAGGCCAGCTATCAATAATTTTATTGACTTCTGGTAACTTGAGTGCAGTTTCTCGCTCTTGGGCGGCTATTCTTAATTGCGTTTGGTGATTATCAGCTACTAATTGCTGTTGGAAAATTCTTTCTTGTTCAAAGTCTTCAGCATCACTGCTTTTTTTATTGGAAGGATTTAGAACTTTGAGTATTTCGGGAATTACTTCAATCGATTCATATTTACTCAGAGCTAAATCTTTATTTCTCTTTTGTACTAGCTCTGTAATAACAGGTGCAAACTCTATTACCAGTTGAATTAGTAAGCTTAACCCTTGCTGCATAAACAAATACCTAAAAATTAAATAAAATAAATAAGCAAGGCTTGCATGAAATCAGGGCAATACTGCCATTGGGTAAATTCATACATACTCTTGATTTTACTACTTGAGAATATGTAACTCAACTGTAACCTATGAAAATGCTTACATGTCAATAAGTCTATGTAGGGAAATACTTGCAAATAAAAAAGATAGTTATATAAGAAGGAAGGAGGAAGAGCATTTATCAGCAAGGCAGAGAGCAAGAGGGAGTAGGGCTTTAAGTACAAAGCCAAATCTCGGATTTAGCGGCTTTAACTAAGTACGATGCTGAATACCTAAATATATTGGTAAGTGCCTTTTTCCTTTTGCCTTCTTTAACGTTTATCATCTTGATTATTCCATTATTATTAATGACCCACAGTGTTAAAGAAACTTAATCAACCTGATAGCAGCGACAACTAGATTCCCTACTGAGATAGATTTTTAAACTTAAAAAAATATGTATGACTAAAGTAAAGTCAATGTAACTCAATAAAACGCTCTCTTAGAACATCAATAGATAAGTTTATAAACCTGCTTGCATCTTTTGTGTTTTGAAATTAAAAAATAGTACTATGACTTCTATGAAACGGTCTAATTCTGACAAAAACACTAACCTTAATCTGCATTTACCACCAAAAAAGGCAGCTATAAACGTAGCTAATAAAACAGTGCCATCCAAAAAGATATTTTATAGCATTGTTCATACTATTCCTGGGCGAATTCGTTTTCGTATTCCTCTGCTAGCTAGAGATACTGAGTATGCTAATCAACTCAAGTTAGCGATAGAATCCGATCCTAGAGTTACAAATGTCCGTATTAATCCGAAAGCTGCATCTATCGTCATTAATTATAAAGTAGGTGTAATTTCAGATAACCAAATACGCGAACATCTAGTCAACCTGATTCAAACTGCTCAAGATGTAGTTGTACCAAAAGAGGTAATGGCAAAATCAATCATAGAGGCTATCTTGGATGCTCTAATCAACCTAATTGATAGTACACGCAAGATAAACCAAGCACGTAATGTTATTGTATATCGAAGGGTTAGAATAGACATTTTGGAACGGATACTTTCTACCTCAAGAAGCATAATCAAGAGGCTAAAATCTGCCACCATGTTTATCTTACCTAACAAGCGATGGCGATTGCGCGGCAATAGTGAGATTAACTCTCAGCCTTTGAAACTGAAATCTGCCAGCGAACCTGAACTTGTGTAATTACTAATACAGTAGCTATTAAAATGATTCCTGGCTAATAGTAAGTAGCTCTAAAATAACTGGGATTTAGATAACTAATCAAAATCTCTCTTCCCTAGTACTCTGTCAAGCCACTTTTACAAGTAGATAAATTTTTCAATTAATCTTCTTTCTTTCTTCGTGTACTTAGCGTCTTTGTGGTTCGTTCTTTTAGCCCTTCAAACTTCGCTTGACAGACTACTAGCCTTCAGTCAAAGCATTCTATTATCAATAACAAATGGGTAATCCTCACTTTCATAAACTTCCTAATCAAAACTGTTGGGTTCAAGCAATACATACTGCTGTTAAAGGAAGAGTTAGATATAAAGTAAATGGACTTTATCATTCAGAAGCTCTTAAAAAATATCTTGAATCAAGATTATTGCAAGAGGAAATAATCTCACAAGCTAGTGCTAATAGTTACACAGGAAATGTTCTTGTCATCTTTCATCCAGATAAGAGTTTAAACGCGATCGCTCTCCTTATTCAAGACATTCTCTTAGATTATCGGCAAAAAAGCAGTAAATCACTTGCTTCTGCCGCAGTTACTAAAAAAAATACTGCTTTTGTTAGGGATAATAACCGAAACATATCTGATTCAGCCATACTGCCTCAAATATCTATGCAGCGACAATTAAACCAAACAGGTAGTCAACTGATTCCTGTATTGGGGGCTGTTGGCGCTCTTGTATGCGCCACCGGACTGTTGTATGCATATAATCTTGACGAAGCCATTTTGCTCTTGATCCAGAAGTTGCATACACCACTGCGCGATCGCATCATGCTTAGTATCACTTTTATGGGCGATCCAGTAGTAATGCTGGTATCTTCTTTGGGGCTGGCGATTAGTCCGTTATTTTATAATCGTCGCCGAGAAGCAATTATCTTGGGCATCGCTGGAGTTGGTGCAACCTTGCTAAATTGTTTGATGAAACTATTATTTGGTAGAGCGCGTCCTGCGCTGTGGAAGCATATTATTAAAGTGGGTCAACACAGTTTTCCTAGTGGCCATGCAATGGTTTCAATAGTGATTTACGGTTTTATCAGCTATATTCTGGCAAAGCAGTTTCCTGAATGGCGCTTTTGGATTTATGGTTTGACTATTATTTTAATTGCTGCGATCGGTTTTAGTCGGCTTTATCTTGGTGTACATTGGCTAACTGATGTGACAGCTGGCTACGGGGCAGGTTTAGTGTGGTTGATTGCCTGTATTATTAGCTTGGAATTGCAGCAAAAATATCGCTCATCACTGTCAGCAGCCTAATCTGTAGGTTCTTCTTTGGCGATAGTGGCGGATAAGGCCGATTTTCAAAACTAAACTGATAGATCGCTACCAATTCCCAATTTATTTTTACTATCCTCCAACTGTTTCCAGAGTGCTTCTATTTGACTAAAAGCTATTTTTGGAGGTAGTTTTCCAGCAGTTTCTAAACTGGTGATGTAGCTAATTTTTTGAGCAAATTCTTGGAGATTGGCATTAAATACTAAGTTGTTTGGCTGAAATTTCCCGTGGTAGCGATCGCGGGGATAAAGAAAGCTATTTTTATCTTCATCATTGGACTGTACCATTAATTTACTCCTGATAAAAAACCTGATTGACTATTAGGTGATTGATTGCAGCGACCTGAGATAATTCCATTTGGTAATACTGTTTCACAGAGGGTAACAGAATTACGATACTGGATATCGTTATTTTTTAAAGCTTTAATGAGATTTGCATGACTAAGATTGGCATTTCTTAAATCGGTTCCTTCTAGGTTAGATGCTTCTAAATTTGCCTTTTGTAAATCAGCATCAGTTAGCAATGTATTTTTGAGATTGGCTCCTGTTAAATCGGCTCTTTGTAGATTTGCGTCCCGAATATCTGCCCACTCTAAATTTGCATACCGGAGATTAGCATTTTTGAGGTTAGCTCCCTGGAGATTTGCCGAGCGCAAGTCAATTTTTTGTAAGTTTGCCCCTGAGAAATTCATTCCCGATAAATTACACCCAAAACATTTTTTTGTTTCTTGAAGCTGTTGAATCACATGCTGGCGAAGCAAATTATTACCTTGGCTAAACAATGAGGTAGTAAGGAAAAATGGTATCGGAATCAGCAGTCTTAAAAAGGCATTCATAAGTTTATTTGATACAATTTGCTATTTTACTATGGAGATTTGGAATATTTCAGCAACAGTCTTATGAATAGTGAGAAACTCACCTATTTAGGGCTGTAATCAGAGCAATTGAGTGCTTGTTTGGTTAGAGCAGTGGTAGGATGTACTGCACACTTGAGAAAATAGTTATTGTTAAAAAATTGGCAGTTTTCACAGGTATGTTGCTGTAAATATTTGATAGTTACTATTTCGTCTTTATCTTGTGCCGAATTTTCTGGGGGATCTTCTATTGCTTTGCAGACAGATGAAACTGTAAAAACCACAAGTCCCCAAACAATCATAAAGCAAATGTGAGCAAAAAAAACTGCTACAAACGGTATGTCTCCTCCCTGTGGTTTTGTGTCATGTCTAATAATATATTGAATTGAAACTTGTTGTTGCATCTGAGTCATCTTCATCTGAATTAACAGATTGGCTGTCTATTGGTCGAGCTTCTAATAAGCAACTATTGAGGGAATAGTAAACAGAATGAATTTTCTTGAGAGTGACCTTGAGAGCCGGAACCATCATGTGATGGGTTGCTATTGCTAAAATGTAGTCTCCAGCAAAAATACTAGGATTATCTGTTGCTGAAATGACTTGACTTTCTCTTAAAATTCCTAAAAAAAAGCATTGATCTGGTAATTTAATTTCAGTTAAATAAATACCACAAAAAATGCTATTAGCCTCGATTAAAACACCAAATAAACTTGGTTTTAAAACTTTTTTGCTTTTTAACACACAACATTTTTTAACTCTGATCATATTGTCTAATACTTTAAAGACAAAATAAAATTTTTTTAGATATATTTTTTAGATATATACAATGTGCCAAGCAAATAAAACATGTGTTTATTAATTAGTTATATAGGTATATATTTAAATATATAGATTTGATATACCCCTATTTAATCATTCGTGAAAATCTCTTTTTATTCTCTCTGCGTTCTCTACGCCTCTGCGGTTGGTCTTTGAAGACGCGATAAATCGCTACATGAGGGTTTTGTTGCTCATTCTGAATTGTATTGAGATAGGATTGCTATATAACCCCAATACGGTTCAGTTAAGGCTAAAACTGCTTATTGAAGTGAATTTTTTTAACGAACCGCCAAGAACGCCAAGGACGCAAAGAGAAGAAAGAAATTCTTAACTGAACCGTATTGATATAGCCCTACTTAATTATTCGTAAAAACAAAGTTCCCAACTTATCTAATAAGTCGGGAATCTAAGCCTTTTGATTTTCAGAAATCATTAATAATTAATTCTGAATCAGGTGCGTAGCAATAGTCAGGAACATCTTTTTTCGCTATTTCCTATGCCTTTATTCTTTAATTTGATCCAGAGCTAAATTCAGCTTCAATACATTAACTCCAGGTTCACCAAAGATGCCAAGAAAACGACCATCGGTATTTTGAGCAATCAAAGTTTCCAACTGGTTCGGCTGAACTCCTCGCGCCTTAGCTACTCGGGCAATTTGTGCGATCGCAGCTTCGGGAGTAATGTGAGGATCAAGGCTAGAACCAGAGGTGTAGACTAAATCGCCAGTCGGCTGCACACCTGCTGTTTTCAGACGAGTGAAGTCACCTTCAACCTTTTTGCTAGGATCTGGATCATCTTTACCTTTGATGCGTTCCATTAATGCGGGATTACTAGGAGCCAAGTTACTAGCGCCAGAAACTCCAGTTTTCAAAACTCCCCCATCATCTTTTTTGGGATCGGCTGTGCTGTAACTGGTGGAACTGGGACGACTGTTAAAATAGCGATCGCTACTAAAAGGTTGACCAATCAAAGCAGATCCTACAACTTGACCAGTGCTATTTTTCAGTAGACTACCGTTTGCTTGAAACGGAAACACAATCTGCCCAATGGCAATCATCGCAAAAGGATAAATAATCGCTCCAATAACCCAAAGTACCAGGGTAGAACGAACAGCTCTACCGGCTTCGCGTGCAAAACTCATTAGAATTTCTCCGGTACAAACATTACAAAAAATAAATAGATAGAAAGCCCTAATGTCACCATTCCTAACAGCCCCAATCCCCAAGATTGACTGCGGGAAAGTTGTTCACCAGTAGCCGCATAGACTAGAGGTGCAACCACTAGGTTGAAACACATCGCCAGGAATAAATACAGTGGCAGCTTTTGTCTACGCCATTGACACCAGATTTCAGTTATTTCTTCTAATACTTGGGATACAGGAATAGTGCGGCGAATATGAACGGGTTTCATAATAAATTAAGACAAAGGTAGGATAATATCTATCAGTTTGATGGCAATAAAGGGAGCAACGATGCCGCCAAGACCATAGATGAAGATGTTACGACGTAGCAGTTGATCTGCTGTTAAAGGTAAAAACTTCACCCCTTTGAGTGCTAGCGGAATTAATGCCGGAATAATTAAGGCATTGTAAATCAGCGCCGAGACGATCGCAGATTGGGCACTCTTTAATCCCATAATATTAAGTGCGCCGATTCCAGCAGCTGCGAAGATAGTCGGAATGATCGCAAAATACTTGGCAATATCGTTAGCAATGGAGAATGTTGTCAACGCTCCACGAGTAATTAGCAACTGTTTACCGATGGTTACTAAGTCAATTAGCTTCGTGGGATCAGAGTCTAAGTCCACCATGTTAGCAGCTTCTTTGGCAGCTTGCGTTCCAGAGTTCATCGCCACACCCACATTTGCTTGAGCCAAGGCAGGTGCATCATTAGTACCATCCCCAGTCATTGCCACCAGTTTACCCTGAGATTGTTCAGAGCGAATCACCTCAATTTTGTCTTCTGGAGTTGCTTCGGCAATGAAATCATCCACCCCAGCTTCCTCGGCAATCACCGAAGCGGTAATCCGATTGTCACCTGTAAGCATGATCGTGCGAACACCCATGCGGCGGAGTTGGTCAAATCGTTCCCGCAAACCAGGTTTGACAATATCTTTGAGGTAGATGACACCATAAATCTTGTCATCTTGGCAGACAGCTAAAGGTGTACCACCTAACCGGGAAACTCGCTCATAAGCTGCGTCTACATCATCAGGAACATAGCCGCCACGAGAACGGACAAATCCCTTAATGGCATCCACCGCCCCTTTGCGAATTTGTTTACCATCGGGTAGATTTGTGCCACTCATCCGGGTTTTCGCCGAAAATTCTACACCTTCGGCTTTGTCAAGATTGAAGTCTACCGCAGCCTGAGACTTTTCTGCTAAAACTACAATTGACTTGCCCTCTGGCGTTTCATCAAATAAGCTAGCAGCTAAGGAGACTTGCGCCACATCTTCTATTGAGTGATTATCCAGAGGAATAAACTCATCGGCCATCCGATTACCCAAGGTAATCGTGCCTGTCTTATCTAGCACCAAGGTGTTGATGTCGCCGCAAGCTTCTACGGCTCGACCAGAAGTAGCAATAACATTAAATTGAGCAACTCTATCCATTCCAGCAATACCGATCGCACTGAGCAAACCACCGATAGTTGTCGGAATTAAAGCTACCAGTAGCGAGATGAGGATAGCAACGCTAGCACCTGCCCGTAAACTGTTTCCCGCTTCAGCACCAAAGGCTGTGCTGATAAAGCTGGCAATGTAGCCGACAAATGGGGGCATTGTCGCCACCACAATCAAGAAAACTTGGGTTAACACTGCCAACAATACCGTTAAAGCAATCTCATTGGGAGTCTTGCTGCGTTCTGCCCCTTCTACCAGGGAAATCATGCGATCAATAAAGCCTTGGCCAGGATCAGCACTAATGCGAATTGTCAACTCATCAGAGAGTAGGCGTGTACCGCCTGTCACCGAACTAGCAATATCTGTACCTGGTTGCTTCAGTACAGGTGCAGATTCTCCAGTAATTGCAGACTCATCCACCGAGCCGATGCCTTTAATTACATCTCCATCGGCGGGAATCATATTGTTTGCAACTACTTTTACTAAATCGCCCCGTCGCAGTTCCGTAGAATTGACTTGTTGTATCGAACCATCAGGAAGGATTTTATTAGCGATCGTATCCGATCGCGTCGATCGCAGCGAATCAGCCTGTGCTTTACCGCGTCCTTCAGCTACAGCTTCGGCAAAGTTGGCAAAAACGAGTGTAAAAAAGAGAATGAAGGTAATCAAACCATTTAACAAGCGTTGTTGATTGATATCTGCCTGAATTGTGCCAAACAAATTTGGGTTAAGGCTAACAAGAAAGGTGACAATTGTCCCCACCCAAACAACAAACATAACTGGGTTTTTGACGGTAATTCGCGGATCAAGCTTGACAAATGACTCACGAATTGCTCTCTGGTAAAGCCCCCGCATATCTGCTTTAGGGGTGTGCTTACGCGAGTCACGAGTTCCAGATGCAATACGGGTGGAGGGAGAATCAGTAGTAATTGGCATACATTAAATTTTGGGAATGGGAACTGGGGAATGGGGCATTGGAAGATAAGGTGGATGAATCCAGTTCCGAGGTGGATAAACGGAGTTCCGAAGTGGATGAACGGAGTTCCAAGGTGGATAAACGGAGTTCCAAGGTGGATAAACGGAGTTCCAAAGTGGATAAACGGAGTTTCGAGGTGGATGAACGGAGTTTCGAGGTGGATAAACGGAGTTCCGAGGTGGATGAACAGAGTTCTGAGGTGATAAATCAGTCCCCTTGTCCCCTTGTCTCCTTGTCCCCCACTCCCCACTCCCCACTCCCTAACCAATACCTTTAGCGATAAAAAAGGCTTCCCCAATGGGCCCCAATGCAAGTACTGGGAAGAATGTAAGTGCGCCCAGGATTAAAATCACGCCTGCGGTAACGCCTGTAAATAGTCCGGTATCAGTTCGCAATGTCCCAGTCGTGTAAGGAACAGCTTGCTTACGAGACATACTATCTGCTAGAAACAGCAAACCCAGAATTGGAATATAGCGTCCAGCAATTAAACTGAAGCAAGTACTTAAGTTCCACCACAGGGCAGTTGCAGTAGTTTTTGCACCCGTAGCGATCGCTAAAGGCGAAGGTTGTGAATCTCCTAAACCTTCAAACCCAGAACCGTTATTAGCAGCAGCCGAGGCATATTCATAAATAACTTGAGCAAAGCCGTGGAAACCTGGATTACTAATTCCTGATAGTTGATCGGGAAATGCCAAGGCGATACCTGCGGGAATCATAATTGCGATCGGGTGAACCAACAGAATCAGGAAACTAGCAAGTACAACCTCGCGCTTCTCAATCTTGCGTCCCAAAAATTCTGGTGTGCGTCCTACCATCAACCCTGTAGCGAACACAGCCAGAATCAAATAAGCGAACAAATAAGCAGTTCCAGTACCCTGCCCACCCCAAATAATTTGCAGGAACATATTAGAAAGGGTAATAAAACCGCCGTTGGGCATAAAGGAGTCGTGTAAACTATTGACTGCGCCGCACATGGTACCAGTTGTACTCGTTGCAAATAGCGCAGATTCTGCCCAACCAAACCGGACTTCTTTACCCTCTAAATTCACTTGCTGACTACCCAGCAGTGAATTCACAGCCGGATTGCCGTTGTATTCACCAATGGCAGTGACGATGACAAATACTAAATAGAGAACGCCTACCATGCCGTAGACTAACCAAGCTTGCTTAGTGTTATTCGCAAACAACCCATAAGTGTAGATTAGGGAAGTAGGAATCGAAAGCATCGCCACGATTTGAATTAAGTTAGTAAGTCCGCTCGGATTTTCAAAGGGGTGTGCCGAGTTGATGGCGAAAAAGCCGCCGCCGTTTTCCCCTAATTGCTTGATAATTTCAAAATGGGCAACAGGGCCACGAGCGATAGCTTGACTAATATTCGCATCTTCCAAGGTAGGGAAGACAACTGCACCCCCCAGAGTTTCGGGAACGCCAGCAGCCATCAAGACAATCCCGCCCACAATACAAATAGGCAGCAAAATTCGGGTAATCGAGCGAATTAGGTCTACATAAAAGTTGCCTAACGATCTACCAGTCAATCCCCGAATAAAAGCAATTCCTACCGCCAAACCAGTCGCAGCAGAGGTGAACATGTGATAACCAAGCCCCCACACTTGGCTGCCATAGCTCATGTAGGTTTCACCAGAATAGTGCTGCTGGTTAGTATTAGTAATAAAAGAAATAGTAGTATGCAGTGCTGTATCCCAAGTTGGGGCATTTATCCCCGTAGGGTTGAGGGGCAACCATCCCTGATTCATGATGATAAAGAAAATCAGCAACCCCATTACTACATTGCTATACAGGATTGCCCGGCCATACTGCCAGCCCGTCATATTTTCTTTGTTTTTAACACCAATCAAGGCATAAAGCACTCGCTCAACCGGATTCAAAATTGGGTCAAGAAAAGTCCTTTCCTCTAGGTATACATGCGCCATATAGCGCCCAAAAAATGGAGTAATCGCTACTACAATTAGTAACGTCAATGCAATTTGAATCCATCCTTCTAACATTGGATTAATCGAACTCCGACATAAAGTTAGATGATTAGTAAATATCTTTTACTATGATTTAAAGCAAACAATAAAGTATTTCGCTCTCGTTGTTAGCTAACCTATAAGTATGTGCTTTCTCAATTAATCATCGAGCTTTTTATGAGAGACCACAAGGTATAAATGAATATTTAAACTAGCCTCTGCAAGGAATATATTTGTTTATATATACAATTATTCAGAGCGTTTATCTCGATATATATCTGCAAATATAGAAAGACAGCTAAATGCTAAATAAACAGCTATTTGCTCTCAAGTAAAGCATCCTGTTTGAGCGCAAATAGCCTATCTGATTTTTCACCTAATGAAAAAAGAGTTTGAGGTGACAACCTCATTAGCTCTCACGGATGGGGTAATGTAAAGCTAGTTGGCTTTACAGCGATGACTTCAGAAACGTAGCGATTAAAGTCTCTAAGAGGATGTTTGAAAATGGTATCTTGTGCTTTTAATCACATTTTTACCCCCCTTAATCCCCCCGATATATTGGGGGGAAACAAGAAAAATCTGGTTCCCTCCCCTTTATAAGGGGAGGGTTAGGGTGGAGTCGACAAGATAAGTCACTTAAATATCTTCGTTTTCGTCATCATCGTATATTCCAGCCCGACTTAAAGCATACTCTGATAGTAAGGGTGTATCTCGCCTATGGCTCTCTGCCCATTTCCGAAAAGCTGTTATCCACTCAAGAGCCGTTGCAGTTTTGTAAAATGGTTGCTCCTGTTTTGATTTGATCAACTGCTCAAGCAATGCATCAAAATGTGGCTTAACCACTTCAATAGGGAGCTTAGTTACGTTTGCTAACACTTGCACAACGCCTTCTAACTCTTCTCTGTCAGCTTCTGTTAGTAATGGTATTATTTGATTGTTATTTCCCATGCTAGTAGCTTTCCATAAATAATATTTAAATACTGAAATTACTTCTTAGTTTAATAACACGCTACTATAGCAATCCTAAATCATTCGTGAAAAGTTAGATCCCCGAGAACTTTTACGAAGTCGGGGAACTGGACACCGAGAATTTTCACAAATTAGATAGGATACAGTCAGGAGTCTAATTTATAACTCATAACTGATTTTGGCGACAAATTCCAAATGCTGAAGTGTAGGCGTGTAAGAAAGTTCTGCCACCAACAGGGCCGATTTCACCACCACAGAAAAAGCCACCTACAGGAATATCGCTAACGTAGCGTCGAAATAGTTCAGAATCGAAATTGGGTTTACCATAGAGTCCTTCACCTCGCCCCAGACAGGCAAACATTAAGGCAGCTACAGCAGAGGGTTCAGAATCTCGTTGGTGTTGATAACTTTGGAGGAGTAATTCTAGGTCTTCAGCAGAGGCTTGGGCATCGCGGAGGTGGAATTGTAGCCTTTGTCCTGGACGGACGCGATCGCCAATTGCGATCGCTCCAGCTGTGGGATCGACCCCGAGAATACCACGAATTAAAAAGTCTCCCTGTTGTAAAGCCAGCTTAAATTCATCCATCGCTACACCAACAAACAAAGAGTGCTGTGCTAAAATCCGTTCGTGTTCGCTGAGGCTAGCAATCAAATCTCGCAATACCACTAAAGGCACTTGCTCATCTAACTCTAAAATGATGTTGCGATCGGCTTTTGTAACTTGCAATGGTTTGCCAATCGGTCGGCATCCTTGGGCTACAATCGTTTCCAAAACAATATTGCCAGTCAAAGCGATACCAACAGTCCCCTCACGATACAAACTTTGGCATTCCCCGCCTTCAGTATCGTTACAAAAAAGGGCAACACGACCACCCATACCGCCACCACTAGCCTGTCCCCCCACTATCACCGATCCTGGATAAGCAAAATCCAACCCCTGCAATAAATCGTTGATTCCAGAAGCGAAAGAACTAGACAGCAAAATGAACTGTGGTGCCGGTGATGCTGGCACACCGAGCAAATCAACCCAAGCATCTGGCGAACTATCTAAATCAGGTAATTCTTCAGCAACAACATGAAAAACTTGAACCTTCACCCCTGGAAGGTGTGCTAAAGTCAAGCTAATAGCTGGTTCAGCTTCTAATTCTTGGATTTCTCCGTTAACTGTCGTCCCAATCACACCTCCACCACTACAGCCAATTAGCACAGGCACAGAAAGTTTCTCAGCTAACAAAGGTAACAGTCGGGAATACTCACTCGTAAAAGCAGACGAAATAAATACCAGTCCTAGATCCGCAGGTGCTGTTAACGATGAGACAGCTCGTTCCACCACATCTGTAACAGCTGCTTCCAAAGAATGACGGGTTGATAGGGCGTTTGCCCACTGCATTTGGTCTGCCATGAGTTTTGAGCTTCTTTCTCTTTTTGGGCTAGTAGGTTTTGATTTTTGATTTTGGGAAGAATTGCATCCTACAAAAATTAGTGCCAGCCTTTTGTCTCCTCCATCCCAAGAAGCTGGGGTTGTCATTCCCTAATAGATGCATCTAAATATATTGTATGATTGTTTATCTATGGTACTAATTCCACAAAATCTTAAAAAATAAAGATGAATGCATTATAGATGCGGCAGTTTACTGTATTGGTTATAAATCAATAGGTTAAAGTACTAAGTTATGAGATGAATGGTTAGAATGGTTATTACTCAAGCTAAAATCTGCCATTTCTGAAGTTTTTCTATACTAGTATTAACAACACACAACGAGACTAAAGCAATGACCAACATCCAAGAAACAGCAAAGAGCGATATTCAAGAGAAAATCCAAGAAGAAGTCGAGCAAGCGCGTACTGTCTGTGATGTTAACGGTAGCAACTCACCAGAGTGTGCTGCTGCTTGGGATGCAGTAGAAGAATTGCAAGCCGAAGCTTCCCACAAGCGCCAAAGCAAGCCCAAAAATTCTCTAGAACAGTATTGTGATGACAATCCAGATGCAATTGAATGCCGAGTTTACGACGACTAAAAATTTAGACAAGTAAATTTTATGTTCGTTTAGTAAACAAGCAACCGAAATTGACTTACTCAAATCTTGGACTCTCACCTCACTCCCGCCTAAAATTTTACTCGCCTCTTTCATCATTTGCTCTAAGAGGTAAACAATTGATGAAATATCTAGAGTTACGGATGTATAAGGGTTAAGATTTGAGGTTTTTTATCTTAAAAGGAAACTTTTACACCCAAAAAATTGGGGTGTTGTCCGAGAGTGTCGAGTATATAGTCGGTGGATGGGTTTTAGAACTCTTCCTGATGCTACTTGCAAATAGGTGCAAAATCTGAGATTAGGGTCTTTAGTTGCTTGTTTTTTACCAAATAGAGAGATTGAGGAAAGTGAATTAAACAATTTACTATTTAATACCTTTTCCAAAAATCTTTGCAACAAATGAATTGACTGTAGGGGCGTACATCTGTATGCCCCTACAAACGTATTTACAGTATAAATTCCGTGAAATAGTATAAGTTGGGTAGCCACTTGTTTGCACAAAGAAGTTAGAGCGCAGTCTTAAGGCTAGACTTTGTGCTTTGATTAAACTGTTATGTAATTATAGATAGACTAATAGCTAGCTAATAGCTTACAGTTTGTCAGTTATGGATTTTGTTCTTGGTTAAAAATGTTTTATTTATCGTTTGAGAAAAACTATGGACTATAACGTTTGGTTTCGCCCTTTCGTCTGGATGGATTACCGACTGGCAGTATTATTCCTGGTAGTTATTCCGCTAATTCTTCTAATTTGGGCATTTGTGCAAAAAGCGGAAGGCATACAACGCTTATTGGGTATATACTGGCGAGTATCAAGCCTAGTAGCAATCACGGTTTACTTAATGATTGCTCAGTATCCAGTTAGCTTTATTTCTGGATTGATAGCTCAGATATTAATCCCGATTTCGCTGTGGTTCTGGGTAGATATCAACGATGAAATTGAGTATCAAACCAGTGGCGCTTTGAAATTGATTTTTACTTCTTGGCGCTGGGCGACAACTGTTTATTGTATTTTAGGTACACTAGCCTTTATCCCTTTTTTAGGTTGTGCTTTTTCTGGTAGTGCGCTAAAGACTTCCTATTGTCGCGTTTGGTTTGAGGCTCCGTTGCTATTCAAAGAATATTTTCATGCTAATAGCAAGACTGAGTTTTTAGGTTTTCTCGGCATAACTAGTTTAGTAATTTATGTGCTTTACTTAAGCTACTTTGTTCTGATTAAACTGGGCAAGCAGGGACGCTCGGCTACACCACAGTAAGCATCGTTGCACTACCATACCCCTACTCTTAAAAAAATGGATTCCATTGGCAAGCGACTGGAACAATACACCGCTAAACGCCCGCAAGAAGTTCTACTTGTAACGGTGGAAATTGCTGGTGAGGAAGATACAATTGCTATTTTCAAAGGCTTTTCTAGTTCTTTGATGCGTCCTACAGCATTTGATGCAGATGTACCAGTTCTACCAGATGGGGCAAATATCCTCAATATTGATCGAGTCGCTAGTCCTTATAATCCTGAAGCACCGCGTTATATTCAACAAGGAATTTCTTGGAAAGCTATGGAAGCTCTATTATTAGAAGTGGGAGTCTAACTAAAATTTTGTCTCAAGTTAGTTGGTAGACTGACTACAGCAACGCTTATAGATAATTTACAGTCAATTTTTTATGAGAACTTTTACTGCGATCGTCGAGCGCGACTCCGATGCAAATCTATATGTAGGCTACGTTCCTGGTTTATCGCCAGCCCCGTAACACTCGGTTAAAATTTGGACATTCCTTTTGTTGAAAAGCCAAACTGCCCAAAGCCATAGAAGATGATGCAACCTGTGATCCTTTCAGATCGTGTTTCAGCAAATTATCGTTACATTGCTGCATACAACGAAGTAAATGCACGAATTGTTCAACGACAGCACGCTCTATCTCTTTACATTACGCTTGTTGTGGGGTTGATTGCAGGGCTTGTCGCATCGAAACGGATCGAAGAGCCAAATGCTTTACTGATTGAGTGGCTTGTGTATGGATTCTCAATTGCTTCTGTATGCTTGGTTCTCCTCAACTACAAATATGAAAAAACACTCACGAATCTTCGACAATATTTATCGGAGCTAGAGCGTCTTAATAATTCCAGCCTAGAGTTGCCAAGCTACAACACTGAAACTCGATGGACAGTTAGTGCAAACAAGGCACGTCGTTTTCATGATTTTGCCTGTGCGGTGCTGGTTGGTGCATGTAATGTGGTTGCATTAGGTGTACTCTACAAAATTTATCCAGAGCATTTCAAGCCAAGTTCGCTAGTAATTTGGGTTACAGGCATAGTTACTCTAAGTTCTGTTGCCGCTCTTCTATTGATGACAGAATTTAGCCATAAACCAAAATGGAAAAGAATTTAACAATGGCAACAGATGCGACACAACAACGCTGTTGCAGCGAACTGAATCAATCCGCTAGTTTGGATGATGCAAAGGTTATCAACATCTTCTCAACAGTAATCTTACTCTGAAGGAAGCAAGCTACAGTTGGGGTCTAAATTGCCGTCTGAAACTGTCTTCTCTATGAGAGGCTGGGCGAAAAACTTTGAAGAATTATTTTGACTTTTAAATTTAAAAAATGTCCCGTTCTGGATACACACTTCCCGTCTTTGCGTGCGCTGCTGCTGTTGCAGCTTTACATTGGTTACGCGATCGCCAACCCCTAACTTTAGCATCTATAGATTTGATTGAACCCGCTCAAATCGCAGAAATCCCCATTGAACAGGTAGCAGGATTATCTGAAAATACAGCTTTAGCGATCACCCGTAGCGATCCTGGTGATAATCTCGATTTGACTAAAAATACACCGATTTGGGCATTGGTGGAATGGAGAGAAGAGGGGGAAGCAGTAATTATTAAAGGCGGGGAAGGAATTGGCAGACAGATGAATGCTGACGACAAGCCAGCTATTTACGCTTATGCTCAAAGGCTTTTACGCGAGAATTTACAACGAATGCTAGCACCGGGGGAAAAAATCACGGTGACAATTATTCTACCCGAAGGGCGATCGCTTGCTGTTCGCACTTCAAATTCTGCTTTTGGTGTAGTTGAAGGACTTTCCCTTTTAGGGACAACTGGCATTTCTCAACCCTTGAGTACACCAGATCAGCTTGCAGTATTTCGGGCTGAATTACAAAATAAAGCCAGTCGTTTTGAAAGTTTAGTATTCTGTATCGGGGAAAATGGACTAGATTTGGCGCGTAAACTAGGGATTAATCCTGAGCAATTGGTCAAAACTGCTAACTGGCTTGGCCCAATGTTAGTAGAAGCTGATGTGCTAGGCGTGAAAGAAATTTTATTATTTGGCTATCACGGTAAGTTGATAAAACTAGCCGGAGGGATTTTTCACACCCATCACTACTTGGCTGATGGACGGCGGGAAATTTTGGCAGCCCATTGTGCGATCGCAGGTTTAAAATCACTAGATATCCAAGCTGTATTTAACAGTGCAACTGCCGAAGCCGCACTAACATATCTAAAATCTCTAGATGCATCAACTGGTAGTGATTGGGTAAATCAAGTTTACAGTGCGATCGCCGAAACTATCGATGTTCGTTCTCAAGAATACATCCAAAATCATAGGGAAAGCAGCACAGGAAGTACAATCTGTGGCTCTATCCTCTTTGATCGCGATCGCAAAATTATCGTGAAGAGTAAAACTGCTGGTCTGTTGATGGGATAATTATGTTAATTTATTATGAATAATCGTAAACAATTCAAATAAATAATCTTCTAAGTAACCACTCTAGGGTAATTTATCGTTTTAATACCATTTCTGACTCCGGGACTAGACAGACGCACATAAACGGGCGTTTGTAAAGGCTCTCTATACCATTATTAGCCTACCCAGGTTGAATAATAGCATCATCATAGACCACAAAGCATCTACCCTTAACAGACATAACACTCCCGTCATGAATACAGCGGTGATACCAACAGAACAAGCACCCCAAACATTAGAAAATTTGGGGAGACTTGATCGCCAATTGATTGTAATTCTGGACTTCGGCTCTCAATATTCTGAGTTGATTGCCCGTCGCATCCGCGAGACTCAAGTATACTCGGAAGTTTTATCCTATCGCACTACTTCTGAACAATTGCGCCAACTAAATCCTAAGGGAATCATCCTCTCAGGTGGCCCAAGTTCGGTTTATGGTGGTAACGCTCCCCATTGTGACCCAGAAATCTGGCATTTGGGAATACCCGTTTTGGGTGTTTGCTATGGGATGCAACTAATGGTAAACCAACTCGGCGGCGAAGTGGCAAAAGCTGACCGAGGTGAGTACGGCAAAGCTTCATTATATATTGATGATCCCACAGATTTGCTCACTAATGTCGAAGATGGCACTACGATGTGGATGAGTCATGGAGACTCAGTTACCAAAATGCCATCAGGATTTGAACTGCTAGCACATACAGAAAATACTCCCTGTGCTGCGATCGCTGACCACGAAAAGAAACTTTACGGCGTTCAGTTCCATCCAGAGGTAGTACATTCTATTGGCGGTCTAGCATTAATCCGTAATTTTGTCTATCACATCTGCGATTGCGAACCTACTTGGACAACAGCAGCTTTTGTTGAAGAAGCAATTCGGGAAATTCGCGCCAGAGTTGGTGACAAGCGGGTGCTGTTGGCACTGTCTGGTGGGGTGGATTCTTCTACCTTAGCCTTCTTGTTGTATAAAGCCATTGGCGACCAATTGACTTGCGTATTTATCGATCAAGGCTTTATGCGAAAGTATGAGCCAGAGCGATTGGTAAAGCTGTTCCAAGAGCAGTTTCACATTCCTGTAGAGTATGTTAATGCTCGCGATCGCTTTTTAGCTAAAGTTGCTGGGATCACAGATCCTGAAGAAAAACGCCGCCGCATCGGACACGAGTTTATTGCTGTATTTGAAGAAACATCCAAACGCCTTGGCCACTTTGATTATTTGGCTCAAGGGACTCTTTATCCAGATGTGATCGAATCTGCTGACACCAACGTTGATCCCCAAACTGGTGAACGGGTAGCGGTAAAAATTAAGAGTCATCACAATGTTGGCGGTTTACCCAAAGACTTAAGATTTAAATTGGTGGAACCACTGCGGAAACTATTTAAAGATGAAGTCCGTAAAGTTGGGCGTTCCATTGGTTTACCAGAAGAAATTGTCCAACGCCAACCTTTTCCTGGGCCTGGTTTGGCAATTCGCATTCTAGGGGAAGTCACATCTGAGCGGTTAAATATTTTGCGCGATGCAGATTTGATTGTCCGGCAAGAAATTAACCAACGCGGTATGTATCATGATTTCTGGCAAGCATTTGCTGTATTGCTGCCAATTCGTAGTGTTGGCGTTATGGGGGATCAGCGCACTTACGCTTACCCGATTGTTTTGCGGATTGTAACCAGTGAAGATGGCATGACTGCTGATTGGGCAAGAGTTCCTTACGATGTCCTGGAAGTGATTTCCACTCGGATTGTGAATGAGGTGAAAGGGGTGAATCGGGTGGTTTATGATATCACCTCTAAGCCGCCTGGAACCATTGAATGGGAGTAAGAGACTTCCAATTAAAAAAGATCCAGATACGTAGTGACCTGTCAAGACTAAATTGTTGCAAAAAAAATTGTAGGTTGGGTTGAAAAATGAAACCCAACACTCCGATCAATGTTGGGTTTCGCGTTGCTCAACCAAACCTACATCTAATACTAATTCTCCAAAAGGAGGCAACAGATATAAATCAGGAAAGTCTTGCTGCATCTAAGTTTCTTGATTGCGAATCACGAATTGCGAATTGGTATAACGTACTATTTTAAGGTTGCCACGCCATTACAGTGCGTAATTTTGCTCAAAAATAAAATAGAAATTTTATAACAATAAAACAGTCAGTAATTAATAAGACTATTCTTGAACTTCAATATAGAAGCCGGGGACTTAAACCCCTACATTTTGTTGATTAAGGAATTAAATACCAATATAATTTTATCCCGTCAATTATAAATGCTAGCCAATAATTAACTATCTATTTGATGGTGGCTAGACAAATTGAGTTATTTTCTAGGAAAATAGACGCGATCGCAGTAAAATTACCATTGGTGTGGTCACTGAGAAAAAACAAGCAGCTCATTAGAAATAACTTTCATGTGATCAACATTAATGGAGATGTTATGGAACCTGCTCTGCCCCTTGCTGGCTTAAACATCCTCGTAGTTGATGATGATGACGATAGCCGATTTTACATTACTACCGTGTTAGAAGCTGATGGAGCTACCGTCATAGCAGTTGCATCGGCAGAGGTAGCATTGAAAGTATTACCTGAGTTGCAACCAGAAGTTTTGATTTGTGATATTGCTATGCCTGGTGAAGATGGCTACACTCTCATCCGCAAAATCCGGGCGCTGAAGTCTGATATTTGGGAAAAACTCCCAGCTATAGCTTTAACTGCTTATGGCGACAGCGAGTACCGTAGCCGAGCGCTGGAAGCGGGCTTTCAAACTCATGTGGCAAAACCGGTTGATCCAGGAGAACTAGTTGCGATCGTTGCTAATTTAGTTGCTTCTTATAAGAATTAATGAAAAGATACAGTGATTTGTCAATGGTCATTTGTTATTTTTCTAATCTCCCTCATCTCCCTTCATGTTTCTGCTCTAAAAGTAAACTGGTTGTTAGTCAACACGCTACATTGTGTTTCACCAAGATTTAGGGCGTTTTTTGTAAAAATTATTAATTTTGAGCACAGCCGGAAAAGTTTCAGCGTTGCTAATTTCATGTATGAAAATGATTCTGCATGATATTAAAATCCTTGTAGAGACATTCTCCACAAGGAGGCAACAGATAAAATCACGAAAGTCTTACTGCATCTAAGTTTCTTAATTGCGTTAGCGGAGCGGGGCGTTAGCCCATTGCCACTTGCGTTAGCGCAGCGTTAGCGTTCGCGTAGCGTCTCGTAGAGAGGAACGAGCGTCATTGCGTTAGCGTAGCGGGGCGTTCGCTTTTAGCGTCTCGCAGAGAAGCCCATTGCGAATTGATATTAGATTACTTCGCTCCAGCTTCAAAGCTAATTTGCTCAGATTTATAAGCTGGTGGCTCAATGTGAATTAAAATCCTAACTGGACGGAACCGTTCTTCTAATCGGCTTTCTACTTCTTCGGTGATGTGGTGAGCGGTTTCTACGTCTGGTGCATCTACTATTAAATGCATTTCAATGAAGACTTGACGACCAAGAACACCGCGAGAAGCAATATCATGACAGTTAATTACACCTGGAACAGAAGTAGCGATCGCATGAATTGCTTCTGGTGCGATCGCCATTTGATCCACAAGCCAAGGTAAATTCTCTTTTAAAACTGACCAGCCACTCCAAAATACTAACAAAGCGACAGGAAAAGCTAACACCAAATCCATCCATTGATAACCTAGCCAAACTCCTATCAAACCGCCAATTACAGAGATTGTTACCCAAATGTCGCTCATAGTATGTGTCGAGTCAGCTATAAGAATTGAGCTACCTACCCGCCTACCCACACTACGTTCGTAAAACGCCACAAAAATATTCACGCCCAGCACAATTAGTAATAACCACAACTCAGGCGGCGATATTTTTATCGGTTCACCACCTTTGAGAATTCGCTCGATTGCTCCTTGCAAAATTTCAAAACAGGCTATTCCTAAAAATGAGGCAATTCCTAAAGCTCCCACAGCTTCAAACTTGCTGTGTCCATAGGGATGCTCGCGATCGGGTTGTGGAGAAGAAAATTTACTTGCAATTAATCCCAAAACGTTGTTTGCGCTGTCTGTCACACTATGCAAGGCATCAGCTAGCAAACTCAAAGAACCAGTCCAGTAGCCCACAAGTGCTTTCAATGCCAGTACAAACACGTTGAGCAATAAGGTAATAATTAAAACCTTTCGTACTACGGCACGGTTATCGTAAATCATAGATAATTTATCACATCAAGTTCTATGACTTCTAATGTAAAACTTAAAACATAAATAGACACTAATCAAATGTATCAAAGTCTTACGCAGTAAAAATTAAGTCTCTCTATAGGCTCTATGTTTTATCCTATTTTGTTGAGATTATTTATAACTAACAACAGCTACAAGCTTTATATGTATTAATAATAGCTCTATAGATAACAGCATATTTTTAGCATTAATTCTAAAAATATTTTAATTAAATTTGTTATTCATACATCTACTTAAGTCAGACCGAATTGCATTCAAAGAGATGATAATGACCATCAGTAAGCTGTACTTATTCAGGAAAATTAATGAGTCAAATGAGTTTTATTTACTACCTTTAACCAACAGCGAAAAAGTGTCCAATCCCAATTCTTTGCTCTATTCCCTGCTCCCTGCTCCTTTGCCTCTTGTACAATCCCCTAATTTCTCTCAAGAGTCTGATGAAACTGCAATTAACAAGCTAGGGGGATGGGTGAACATTTGATACTCTTACGAGTTTGAGTAAGAACTTGAGCAATATAATTTCAATGGTCAATTTTCTTCAGACGACAAGTTTCAATCACGAATACTATGAGTACCAAAAAACTTACAGATAAGGTGGCATTGGTAACTGGCGGCTCACGCGGTTTGGGGGCAGCGATCGCCAAACGTCTGGCGGATGATGGTGCAACTGTCGCCCTCACCTACACTAGTTCCCCACAAAAAGCCGATGAGGTAGTGCTTGCCATCGAAGCGGCAGGTGGAAAAGCCTTGGCTCTTCGCGCCGACAGTGCCAATGTGGAAGCTGTGAAAAACGCTGTTGCTGAGACTGTAAAAGCCTTTGGTCGTATTGATATCCTTGTAAACAACGCGGGAATCGCTGCTTTCGCTCTAATCGACGAGTTCTCACTGGATGATTTTGATCGGCTTATAGCGGTTAACGTTAAGGGTGTGTTTGTGGCAACTCAAGAGGCTGTTCGCCACATGGGCGAGGGTGGACGGATCATTATGATTGGTAGTGTCAACAGCGATATCATGCCTATTGCTGGCGGCTCCGTCTATGCATTGACCAAGGGTGCGATCGCTAGCTTCACGCGCGGTCTTGCCCGCGATCTTGGCCCTCGTGGCATCACGGTGAACAATATCCAACCCGGCCCAATTGACACCGACATGAACCCGGCGGACGGTACTTTTGCCGACAGGATGAAAAGCATCACCGCCCTTCAACGTTATGGACGAAGCGAAGAAGTCGCCGACATGGTTTCTTATCTCGCTAGTGCAGAAGCGAGTTTCGTCACCGGTGCGAACCTGAAAATTGATGGCGGCTTCGCAGCCTAATTCGGCAACCAAAGCAAAACTAAGAAAAGTCCGATTATGTAAATTTGTCTGGCGACGATGCCAGCGCTAAGGCTGGGGCGCATCCTGGAAAAATGGGGGTTCGCCACCGCCGCTATCGGTGGCTTCGTCTCTTTTTCCGGTAATATTAGTACTTATCAAGAAGTTTTAATAAAAAATGTCTTCAATTCCTCTAACCTTGAACCTAATTGAAGGTTCTGTCTCCTTCAGTTTTTCACCCCAAGCAGCACGAGAATTAAAAGCAGCAACAGATCAATTGATGGAGCGTCTGAAAGCTGTCGCCGCTAAACCCACTCCTGGCGGTGGTAAAGTAACTCCCCAGCCTCCCTTGGAATATCGTTATACAGGTGAAGTATTTTTAGAAATTTTCTGTAATCCTAATATCTGGCCAACACCCTTTGCAGCCAAAGTTTTGCTGACTGTCCGCAACGTCAACATCCGCTTAACTACTGAAGCTGAACTTACTCGCATCATTGAAGACATTAATAATTACTTAGAGCAAGTAGGATAATAGTTCATCTGATTTTTCTGTACTTTTCGAGATTAAAAAAAATACTATACAAATTTTGGATTTTGCGAAAATCGAGCCGATTGCTCAAGGAGTTTTTTTCTAGCGTCGCAACTGGTGACGGTTAGCCGGACTTAGCAACTTTTCAAGATGGATTTTGGCTTTGAACAGCAAGCAGACCATCGCTTACTTTAGGGAAGCGATGCAATAAATTACAAGTCCAAACTGAAATTCCTACATTTACCTATTAGATAAATATAGGAATTTCACAGAATCTACTTACTAGACTCAAGCTATAGCACCAGACGTACACAATAAATGGTTCTGATGCCTTCTTTAACTTGAAAAGTTGTATAAATTCAGACTCCAATGCTTCTAAGTTAATGAAAAACGCAAGATTCTATATGGGGCAATGCTCATAAAAAACCAGAGATTATCCCCCAGATTGGGCGTTGAATAATTGATGGTGATATCCACACATCGAAAATGAAGCCCCAATCCCAAAATTGAAATCAAACATTGATTAGTCGTTATCCCACTGTTCACGACCAATTAGGTCGCCAATGCGATCGCGTAACAAAAAGTCACATTTCTCTAATTCACATTCAACGCAAACCCACTCTCTCGCTGGAATGTATTGGCAAAGGGTATATATTGGCTGTTGTCGGCTAATCATTCCCTTTTGCACCAGTCGGCGTGCTTCGTCTTGAATCAAATCGAGAGAGTAGTAATTGATAGAAGGCACCGTATTCACACTCATGTTTTTTACTCACAAATTAACACTTACGATAGTGTTCCCCTTAAGAATTAGGAACAAACATTACAGAAATTAGACTTGTGGCTAGGATTTTGTAGTTTGCTATACGGAACTATTTTTATTTTGACGCTAGATATCCTGAAATTATTTCAAGAAATGTTAAGAAAGTCAACAAATCCTGACATTTGTCGAAAATCCGCTTTACAAAAAAAATTCCGAGTAGTTAACTTTACCTGCTATGGCGGCTATACAGTTTTTATGCAACAAGTCTGAAAGTCTTGCCATTACTGTATTTAGGCAAGATTTTGCGGTTTCCAGAGTTTAGGGCGCATAGGTGTAGCCCGCCGCAGGCATCGCTGACATATCAAATAATCACCTTAAAGCCAGATTTAGAACTGCTGCTATTTATCTAAGGGTAAACAACATAAGAATACTTGTCAGATACTACGGTATAGAGTGTTGCAAAACATAACGGCTAAAGTAACCTACGAAGGCTTTTACCCCAGCATCTGTTAACAATTTCTTAAATAGAACCGTAATTACTTGGTTGATTTCAGCACTAGTGTTACATAATTTTCTTTGGATAAACATCTAACGTATATATGCAACTACCGATCCCTGAAATAGATTATGGTCATATTAAAACAGACGCGATTTGGTCACGTCTGTAAATTGTTTGGCGGATTTGCTGAGATTAATTGTTCTGAAGTTACATTGTTATTTCAGTTACTCATTCATCAGATGATTCATCATCTTGATCGGTGCTTTCTTCTACTGTTACCAAATTTTCTGGCGGACGCTGATGGTTAAGTTGGTTTAGTAATGCCAGTACTTTATTACCGCGTTCTATGGAGCGATCTTCAAGAAACAGCACCTCTGGTGTACGACGTAGGCGTACCCGCGCCCCAAGTTCACTGCGGACGTAACCTGTAGCCGACTTTAAGCCTGCCATTGTTTCTGCTTTAGCTTCATCTGTACCATAGATACTGACATAGATTTTGGCGTGTTGGAGATCGCCGGAAACATCAACATCAGTAACACTTACCATTCCTGTACCTACACGGTCATCCTTGATGCCGTTGAGCAGCATTTGGCTAACTTCCCGTTTGATCAGTTCAGCAACGCGGGAAACCCGGCGATTTGTAGCCATAAAAATTTCGCCTCCTCACAGAGGTTGTACAACAAAAATACATGTAACTTAATTAGACAGTACTTAGCGCAAGCAACGCCAAGAGCAACCGTCTGTGGGGCACAGCCCCGATATAGCACTAGTCTAGATTGTACTCAAGCCCAGCATTGCCCGTAGGGTGAGAGTTAGAAAGACTAGTCCGCTCACAAACAAACCCAAGATAGCGATTAAGGTGACTGGGCGCTTCAACAATGGCACTAACGGCGCAAAGGTGTTAATAAACAGTCCTAAGACGATAGTAATTAAGTACCGGGGGTAGCGAAAGACGTTATCCCAAAATCCGTCAAACATCTGAATGTCAACTGCCTTGTTATATACTTACGTTTGTTTTGATATGCTTTATCTACTCAATTGTAATCTATGCGGCTGGAAAATTAGCAGTTAATATAAAATATACTTCGTCAGTTATATTGGCTTTATTTAGTCACGATTATTTTCAGTTAAATCACAAGTAAATGGTAATTCAAATCCCCAAGGAAACTAGCCCGCGTCCATTTTTGAAGTGGGCAGGGGGTAAAAGTAGGTTGATACAGCAATATATTCCTTATTTTCCTAAAAGTTATAAAAATTACTATGAGCCATTTTTAGGTGGTGGTGCTGTTTTTTTCTATCTCCAACCAACCGCAGCAGTTTTAACTGATATCAATGCCGAATTAATTAACACTTATTGTTGTGTTAGAGATCATGTTGAGGAATTAATTTCTATATTGAAAGAGCATAAAATTCGACATAATAAAGATTATTACTATAGTATCCGAAACCACTCTGGTGGAACTGATATAGAAAAAGCGGCTCGTCTAATTTATCTTAATAAAACTTGTTTTAATGGTCTTTATCGAGTCAACTCACAGGGTAAATTCAATGTGCCTTTAGGCAGATATACAAATCCCAATATTTGTTCTGAGTTTTTATTAAAAGCTGCCTCAGAAGCGCTTTCTCATGCATCAATTAAACAAGCAAATTTTACAGAAGTCTTAAATTATGCAACTAGCAGTGATGACTTTGTATTTTTTGACCCGCCCTACCATCCTATCAGCGACACTAGTTATTTTACTGCTTATAGCCAAAATTGTTTTAGTAAAAAAGACCAAGAACTTTTGAGAGATACTTGTGCAGAGTTAGCAAGTCGTGGTGTTAAAGTTATGGTGTGTAATTCTGATAGCGAATTTATTAACAAAATTTATACTGATATTAATTTTGAAACCTACAAAATTCAAGCAGCCCGATCAATTAATTCAAACGTCAAAAATAGAGGGATGATTTGCGAATTATTAATCACATCTTTTAAAGATTTTTATTTGCCCATGCAATGAATCTGTCTAAACTATAAACTGCTAATAAATTATGGTTATCATTAACTCTTGCTTTTAGCCATTTGCTTGCGCCTTCTCGCATACCTTCACCGCCTAAAATTACAATAGTTGGTGCAGGGTAATAGTTCTGGATGTTCATATTCAAGTAAGGAAATTTTTCATCAACCGAACCGGGGCTTTCTTGCCATTTACACTCGAAAATTAAACCAGATGGCATTGCAGGTGAGCCAACAACATAAAAATCAACTTTCAGCTCGGTATGATAAATTCCACTTCCAATATAAATTTATTTTCCATAACGCTTTGGTAATAAAGCAGCATTTAAAATAAATTCTTTTGAGACATAGTTCCCAACTTGGAAATAATTATGCCCAGTCAAAATTGCTTCTACATTTCTTTCTAAAATATTCCCAGCCTTATTTGCCCGTCCTCCTTGAGTCAGAGCCATCCTAAATCCCTCTGCCAAAAGTCTTGCTTATTATAGGATTTCACAGAAGTAGTAAAAAAAGGTCAGTTGCTTAATATGAATTTTTGATTTTGACTAAATAAGGTTGGATTAATAGTAAAAAATCTGAAATACTTAGTATTCTTGTACTAAATAAATACAAATGTATTAATAATTTGGATCGACAAGCAGTTACTAATTGAGATAATAATTACAAGAATATATTTTTTCGTTGTCTCAAAAACCAACTATTGCAAGCTACTACAGCATTTTTCTGGGTCTTGGGAACAGTAGAAAACAGCGTAGAGAATAATCTCCTGTTCATTAAACTCGTAAAAACGAGGTAGAGAAAACTCCTGACTGTAGTAGGGCGATAGGTTTCATGAACAATCTGGTATGTGCTGGGGTGACGCTGGATTCAATTTAGGCAGGCATCAATACATCGTAGGAACTGTGTGCCTAACCCAAATTCGCGCCCCTCTTACCAGTCATAAGCTTCAATAATATCTAGTTCTGCGGCTATAAGGATAGTTAAGTTTCTAGCCATGCCGTTGAGAAATTTTGGCTTTTACATCTTCCCAACTGCTACCAATGGCTGAGTTTTGTTGATATTCAACTTTGCGATCGCCTAGCTCTTTTTTCTGCCAATCTAAAACTAGGAGTGTTGCTGGTGTAGCGGCAATCTCATTCCATAAATCTTCTACCAGTTGAACTTTTGCCGCCCTCGAAAGACTAGAGAGTTCGGGAAATACTGGGTTCATGGTCTTCTATGTATTTTATTCACCTTAATTATTACACCCTGAAACCGCCATATCTATAACAACATTTCTAATAACTGGAATTTAGCTTGGATGAATTTTAGTTATTTGGTTTTGACTTCAACCTGTCTGTGCCTCTGTATCACCGTTGCGGATAGACCATGCTAGTTCTAAAAGTTGAGTCCAGCGCTTTTGTAATTGTTTGGGGGTGCATTTGATGGTTTTAGCGATCGCAACGTCATTTTCCCGTGCAGTTTTTAACTCTAATATTTGCTGTTGCTGTTCTGTGAGTTGATTCACAAAGATTTCCCACTGCTGGGAAGATAAACCCAATTTTTGCTCTAAACCCGCACCTAACCATTGATGTACCAATTGCCAGTGGTGTTGTTTGGCAAATTTTTCTACATGGTATTTAAAGCGTTGTTGGAGATAATCGCGCTGACGGCTAGTTAAACCGAGAATTTGGTCAATTTCTGGGGCTGAGAGGTCTTGAAGTTTCAAGCTGAGGTAGTTCATACAGTCAGATTGACCTTGAGAATCTAGGTATTTCATCAATTCACTGATGACGCGATCGCGTTCTGATTCTTCTGAGGGATCGAAATTAGTTTGGGCAATCATTTGCGATCGCAGCTGTTGCACCGCCGAGTTACGCTGGTAAGATTCTGCTTCTTCACCCTTAGCAGACTCTACCGCCATTTCAATATCCACGGTAGTTTCTTGCGGCTGACGACGAGCAAAGCCTTGGGCCCGCAGGATAATCAATTGCTGATTTGCACCACCAGGTAAATTGATCCGGCGTTTGGCATACTGCTCTGTAAACGCCATATATTCAGCTAATTGCAGCTGAGTACGCGGTGTGTGATCGTTAGGTAGTTCGTTTTCTCTGCGGAAAGCTTTGATAGCTTCGATATAAAATGCTTGTAAAAAATCTTCAATCAGGCTGTAACGAGCCTCAAAACCCAACTCAGAGCCAGATATAGTTACGTGGCGGTAAACCATAGCACCCAAATTGCTATGTAATTCCACCCGTCCTTGTTTTGAACCTAGTTGGTAGTAACGTAAGCACTTGTGCATCCGATGCCTTCCCAACGTAATCTGCCAGGATTTGATTTCCCCAGATGTTTGGATACGGGAGCTTTTATCGCAAATGCGTTCTACTTCTACGGCTATGCGGTTTGCTAAAGCTTCTACGCACTTGGGTGCTGCTTTCACTTGTGCTTGCATTTCCTGACACAGCAATTCAATCAAGGTTTCGCTGCTGCTGTCTGAAAATTCTTCAGTCGAAAGGTGGTTATCAAAAATGGGTGTAGAGTTTGGTAGATTAATGACGTTAGATTTCATGACTTTTCCAGTAGTATTGCACCGTAATTACAACGCAGACACAGCAATCAAGGCCGGCCTTGGCTTATGAATCTTTAGGCATTCATCCATCAAGGCTTGCCGCATGTAATGCTCACATCTAAAGCTCATATATAAAACTGTAGGAAATACGAGAGAGTTACAGTTATGGAAATGTGTCGGTTTTTTCACAAGCCACCACATTGACGCTAGGACACAAGTACCTGCCATGTTCTCAAAATTGTCAAATCCCTTGCTGTAGCGACTGTTGCCACCATCCTGTTATTGCATCTGTGCCATCGTAGACATCGGCTTAAAATATGACAATTTAAAAACTGGAGTCGCTTTTATCACAATTTCCGAAACGGAGAGGTGCGCCTGTGAAGTGTAATTTTTATACCCATGCTGCTGCTGCTTCCCAACCTAAACCCCTCCGTATAATTGCTACTTCGTCTCCGGTCATATCCAAAATAGTAGATACTTCATAAGTAGGTTCTTCGCCAGTGTCTACAATTATGTCTACCAACTTATCCAAACGATCA
This sequence comes from Nostoc sp. ChiVER01, assembly GCF_034531155.1. Classification (NCBI taxonomy): domain Bacteria; kingdom Bacillati; phylum Cyanobacteriota; class Cyanophyceae; order Nostocales; family Nostocaceae; genus Nostoc; species Nostoc sp. ChiVER01. The sequence goes on from NZ_JAVRBS010000044.1 coordinate 42,487, forward strand.
AATAGCTCTACCCGCGACTGAACAGTTTCTGGATCTATCCGAATCATGCCATTATCTGCTTCATCTGGTGGCAGATGTGCTGAAGTTGAAATAATCGGATTGCCCAACGCTGCCAGCAGTTCCAAACACACAGTATGGTTTGGTACTCTAATTCCAGTACTTTTCCGCTTAGGGCTTTGCACCAATCGCGGTACTAATTTAGTCGCTGGGAGCAAAAACGTGTATGGCCCTGGAATCAGGCGTTTCATAATTCGATAGGCTGTGTCACTTACGAAGGCATAAGTTGCCACATTTGAAAGCGAGGGACATAAAAATGTCAGTGGTTTATCATTTGCTAGCTGTTTAATTTGCCGCACTCGTTCTACCGCCGACTTGGCATTCAAATCACAACCGATCGCATAGACTGTATCAGTAGGGTAAAGCATGACTGCGCCACTAGAAAGCGCCGACTTTATTTCCTCTATTCGGCGAACTTGAGGATTATCCGGATGAACTGGGAAAATTTTTGCCATAGGACGGGGAGTAGGGAGTGGGGAGTGGGGGCAGAGGGGGCAGAGGAGGCAGGGGAGGCGGGGGGAGATAAGGGAGCAGGGGAAGCAGAGGAGAATAATTAATAACCAATGCCCAATGACTAATGACTAATGACTAATGACTAATGACTAATGATTAATTTATTATGAATAAAATTGCTTATCTTCAATGTCCGACAGGAATTTCTGGTGATATGTGCCTGGGTGCTTTGGTGAGTTTGGGTGTTCCTGTGGAGTATTTAATTGAAAAACTCAATGGATTGGGTATTGAACAGGAATATCAGTTAAGGGCGGAATTTGTTCAACGGAATGGTCAGCAAGCGACTAAAGTCCATGTGGATTTAGTACATGATCGCCACCACCACCATCACCACGACCACGAACACAGTCACCACCACACACGCCACCTGCCAGAAATAGAGCGGATGATTCTCAAAGCTCAGTTGCCATCACGGGCAGAAGCTTGGAGTTTGGCGGTATTCCGACAGCTAGCAATCGCAGAAGGGGCGGTGCATGGCATTTCTCCTGAAAAAGTTCATTTTCATGAGGTGGGTGCTGTAGATGCGATCATAGATATTGTGGGCACTTGTCTGGGCTTAGATTGGTTGGGCATTGAGAGCAATAAGGAAGGATTGCCATTACTTTATTGCTCGGCGTTCCCGACTGGTGGCGGCACTGTTCGGGCTGCACATGGTCAGATGGCAGTACCAGTACCAGCAGTATTAAAGCTGTGGGAAATGCGGGGTTGTCCAGTTTATAGCAATGGAATTGACAGAGAACTGGTGACACCAACAGGAGCTGCGATCGCTACTACTTTGGCAAGAGATTTTGGTTCACCACCTGCGATCGCTATCAAGCAGATAGGATTGGGAGCAGGAACCATAAATTTACCCATTCCCAATATTTTACGTCTTTGGGTGGGTGAAAGCGCAAGTTTACAGTCAAATTTCAGTGATTCTGAAGCTAATAGCTCAAATTTGGAAACCATCTCGGTACTAGAAACCCAAATTGATGATTTAAATCCACAAGCGATCGGCTATGCGTTTGAGGCGTTGTTTGCGGCTGGTGCGCTGGATGTTTTTACCCAAGCGATCGGTATGAAAAAGTCGCGTCCGGGAATTTTGCTAACTGTGATTTGTCATCCAGAAAATTTACTCAGTTGTGAAGCGGTTGTATTCCGCGAAACTACAACTTTAGGCATTCGGCGAACAACTCAGCAACGTGCCATTTTACAACGGGAAATTCAACAAGTGGAAACGGAATATGGCAAAGTGCGTGTCAAGATAGCATGGAAAGGGCGATCACCAGAAAAAGTTATTGCAAATGTGCAGCCAGAATATGAAGATTGTGCAGAGTTAGCCCGAAAACATAATATTCCCTGGCGCGAAATTCAACGGTTGGCGCTACAGTGTTGGAATTTAGCCAATGGCTGATACAAATTTCTTTCCTCGTTGGAGACTGGGAATGCTATTCTAAAGCTTTGTCATGACCCACATTTTGTAATAGTTAAAGTATCGCGCTCAACCGATATCCCGCCCAGAACTTAAGTTCAGCGGCTCATAGCTAAAGTCCACTCAAGTGGACTGAAATTTTCCTTTACATCAAAACTTACGCACACTCTATCAGAGGATGCGCGTCGGCAAAAGCCGACGCACCAGAAGGCGGTTCGATAAATTGCTTTTTTCAGGGCTGCAAAGTCAGGAGGGATCGAATCCTATAAAGACTTGTTCCTTCTGCCCGACGCTCGCGGACTCGCTAACGCTGCGCTATCTGCCTCCAGCATAGCTGCCTTCTGCAAAGCTTAATAGTCATTGTCAGCCACACAAATGCCTTTACATTTAATACCGTTTGTAGCGGTGCGCTGACAATGAGGACATAGAATTTTTTCGTTTTCTGTTTCTTGATTTGTCTTTAAACTAGTGCTTTCCTGTAGTTTTTCTTTTTTGATGTCGATTTCTAGAGTCATAGTTAAAAGCGGTTTAATTACTTAGAACTTTTATCAAATATTGTGTCAATGTAAACGCATCTACACCCAATTCAGTACGCTCTTGGGCGGCTATTATACCCGCTTGCGAATGCCACCATGCAGCAGTTGCCACAATATCTTCTACGGGAATCTGCTTAGTTGCTGCTTGCGCCAACAATCCACCTAGTAGCCCAGTTAATACGTCGCCGCTACCGCCACGCGCTAAGGCGGGTGTGCTTTCAGGAACTATCCAAACAGCACCTTGAGGGTTTGCGATCGCAGTTCTCGCCCCTTTCAACAATACTATCGCCTTACTTTGTGCCGCCGCTTCCCGTACTGCTTGTACCCTGTCATGTTTAGCATCGGGGACATCAGGAAACAATCGTTGAAATTCGCCAGTGTGGGGTGTGAGTACGGTTACAGCAAGACGTTTTTTTAATGTGGGGATCGCTCCCATTTGTGCCAAGATATTTAAACCATCGGCATCGAGAATTAGAGGGCGTTCGCTGTTGATCACTTCTTGCACAATTGGAGTGGCATCTCGTGTTAAACCGGGGCCACAAGCGATCGCATTAAAGGAACTCAAATCGGTTTTTTCTGGTAATTGTAACTGAGCGATCGCTCCAGTTTCCGTCTCTGGACAACCGACGATTAGCGCTTCTGGCAAATGTGACACCAAAAGAGATTTCAGCGATTCAGGTACGGCAATGGAAAGCATACCCACACCACTAGCCCTAGCACCTAAACCAGTTAAAATTGCTCCACCTGCATAGCGCCGCGAACCACAAATTAACAATAAATGTCCTTCCTTATATTTGTGGGTGACTGGTGGACGAGGTAGGGGTAGAGTTGCAAGTGCCGTTGCTGGTGTAATACGTTTAATGCTGGGTGCATCTTTTAGAACAGCTTCCACATCAGCTAAAGGAATATCAAAATCGATTAACTCAGCTTTGCCGAGATATTCCAGCGCCTGATCTTGGAAGAAAGCTAGCTTCCATAAACCCAAGCAAAAAGTGTGAGTGGCACGAATGGCAGTTCCTAATACAACGCCAGTATCAGTGTGTAAACCTGAAGGTATATCAATACTATAAATCGGCACAGGCAATTCATTTAACTGATTAATTGCAGAGGCGATGGGATCAGTAAGGTTTCTTTCTAAACCAAACCCAAACAAGCCATCAATCAACAAATCAGAATCTGGCAGTTGCTCAATTGTTTGATAAATTGGAATGCCCAAACTCTGAGCATACTGCAAGTGCTGTGAAGTTAATTCTTTAAGCTTAGAGAAAGGAGAATAAATCCAAACCTCATACCCGCGAAAGTATAATTCACGGGCTACTACTAAAGCATCTCCGCCATTATGACCCGGGCCGACAAGAATTCCAACACGAGATCCCCCCGCCTGCGGCGATCCCCTTAAGAACGTTGTGTTTGAAAAGATGTAGCCCTGCTTTATAAGAGGGGTTGGGGGAATCTCTTGAATGCGACGGGCAATTAATCCCGCCACCTTTTCCATCAAAGCAACTACAGGCATTCCTGCTGCAAAGATCCGATCTTCAATATCGCGCATCTGCACAGCAGTCACTACCACTTGTGAAATTTTTTCTTGTCTGTTCTGCATCAGTCTTGAATTCTATTAGTGGATAGCTATGGTTGAGCCAGTGCTGAGTTATTAGTTTCAGTTCCACTGAAACTTTAGCAGATTTAAAAACCTTTTATAACCTAATAAATTCATCCTTTATAATCTAATAAATTGAGGTTATTTATGTCTTATGGTCTATGTCAATATGTGTATTGAACATTTCTGAACAAATTGATAATGTTTAGGCAAGTTAGCAAATATGTTGTCACAAGTCGGCAAATATGCTGTCATAAAAGTGCCTTGATGTGGTTAGTTATCATTTGCGAATATCAAGATTATCAACTTTCAAGAAACGTTGGTAACAATCAGGAAAAAACTACTTTCTCTAATTTTGCTTAGACTTTTTCCTGTCGGTTTCGTGTTATCTCCAAATTTCACAGTGAACTGTTGAAAGACTCAGTAGCGATGCTCTTAATCTAGTAGATGAAAAAATTAGTAATAAAGCAGGTGTTTTGCCTTTCATTTTGAAATTTAGCGAGTCTCAAATAATGAACTGTTGAAAGACTTAGTAGCAACGCCCTGGAATGCTCAACCACAACGTTTTATTCACATACAAAGGTGTTTTACCATGTTTATAAACTTAAAGAACACTTTTAAAATTATTAGTGTTTTGTCTCCTGTGCTTTTAGCAACTTTTTTTATAAAACCTGATGTAGCATTAGCAGGTGGTTTTTCACAAACATGTAGTTTTATTTTTGGTTTTCCAGCTGACGGACGTTATCAAATGCGGGCAGATTGTGTCGATAAGAGGGGAAACCGCAAAAAAACTAGCATAGATATTTCAGATTATATTGCCAACTATAATGGAAATTTAGCATGGGCTTCTCTAGGTAAATTTAACGCATCTTGTGAACAAATCGAAATAAATGGTAATGAGCTAAAAGCTAAATGTAAAGATGCTACAGGAGCTTTGAAAGATACTTCTATTAATCTTGATGAAAAAATTAGTAATCAAGATGGTGTTTTGGCTGCTGATTTTTGAATATAACTATTCTATTTAGCTGTAATATCAAATCCGTTCGTATCGGAATTATTCCTCCGTCCTTTCTCAGCGTTCTGTGTTTTTCGGCGATTTTTTAATTACTCAGATGCTACCGGATTTGATATATATGTTTCTACTTCTCTCACCTACCTATTAAGGAAAAATTAAGACTTTTGTTGATTTTGCAGTATTAAAAAGTGAATAATTACTGTAATTGAGCTAAATAAGGATAAAATTTCTGAGAACAATAAATACAATAACCTTTTTTGAGCTATTTCACACACAGTAAACTGATCAAAAATTCAACTGCAATGTCCTACAATATTAAATCACGACGCTCTACTTACACAAAAATATGCTTCACTATGTTAAAAAACTTGAGTAAGAATTTTCCGGTAATCCCTGTTTGTTTTTTTACACTTTTAGCCATTTTTTTTATGCAACCTAACGTCGCAGTAGCAGGTGGATTTTCACGAACATGTAGTAGACCTACTTCTGACACAGTGAGAGGCCGTTTCATTATGCGTGCAACCTGTTTGACTCGTAACGGTGAGCAAAGACAACCTGAATTAGCTATTTCAGATTATATTGCCAACTATAATGGAAATTTAGCATGGGCTTCTCTAGGTAAATTTAACGCATCTTGTGAACAAATCGAAATAAATGGTAATGAGCTAAAAGCTAAATGTAAAGATGCTACAGGAGCTTTGAAAGATACTTCTATTAATCTTGATGAAAAAATTAGTAATCAAGATGGTGTTTTGGCTGCTGATTTTTGAATATAACTATTCTATTTAGCTGTAATATCAAATCCATTTGTATTGGAATTATTCCTCAGTTACTTTCAGTAGATCGAAAAGTTTTTCATAAAACTTATCAGCCCTTCATTTTAGCTTGGGAACACTATGCGCCGAAATCAGCTTCTAATCTACCTTTCAAGTATCTCTGTTCTGGATAGACTTAGGAGCGATCGCTTGCGGTCGTGATGAAAAGCCCCAATAACATCGTTTGAAACCCTTATGATTTCGTCAACTTTTAAAACTTTTCGGTCTACTGACAGTGACTTTTTATTTGTAAGCGTGATAACCAGCACCTTCAATGTTCTCATGGCTTGAAGCGTTTTATTAGTGACTCTTTACGGGATGTGGAAAAGGTTAGCACAATTCGCAATTAATGCCCACGGATGAATCCGGGGGCTTGAACCAAGCAAAGTTTAAAATTTATCTATCCATAAATGAATTTAGGGGCTTGTACCATCAAGGAATAATTGGTCATTTTCAGGTTTTCCCAAGAAATTACACATATCCCGGCTCAACACCATCACAGCCTACCATTTTTTAGCGATAGTGATGCTTCAGAATACTAAACCACAACGTTCTATTCACACAAAAAGGTATTTTATGCTGAGAAACATAAGTAAGAGTTTTAAAGTTATTAGTGTTATTTCTTTTATGCCTTTAGTTACTTTTTTTATACAACCAAATGTGGCTATAGCAGGTGGATTTTCAAAAACTTGCCACAATATTAAACTTAAACAATTTCATCCTGCGATTTTATCTGCAAGATGTGGCGATGGAAAAGGTGGGGAGAGAAACACTGAGCTAAATATTTCCAATTATATTGCTAATTATGATGGACGCCCAACATGGGCTACCCCACCAGGCAAATTTGATGAAAGTTGTATAAGTGCCTTACTCATATACGATCAGACGAATAAGTCTACTTATATGAATGTTAAATGTAAAGACACTGCTGGGAATATCGATCCCGATACTATTAATCTTGATGAAAAAATTAGTAATCAAGCAGGTGTTTTGGACTATGATGACTGAATATTGTGAATCTAAAATAATTGTTAAATAGGCTCATAATTTTTCAGGACTGGTTTTTTAATTGGTATAAGACTAGCTTGCAATGTCAATGAACCCGTCTAAAGACAAGTAGCTTCTCAAAATCAATCCACTGCCAGTCCCCACATTTTCATAAAATACTTGATTACACTACTTTTAATTCCAGGGCTATTTCATTCTAAAAAGTTGCTTAAGTGTGTCTAGTCCAAAAGAATAGAATCGTTGAGCTTGCGCCATATTATCAAACATTTGGTTTCGATATAAATTAATAGTAAATTTGTATTTGATAACCCGCAACTTGGGTTATTATTTTCGTAACCGTCCTGAGCATTTACATCAAATAAAAGCAAACAAACTTAACTTTTTGGTCAATTTTAATTCTTGAGGTAATGTCATGAAATTACTTAAATCATTCAAAATTATGAGTTTAGTAGTACAAATAATCAGTTTTGGTGTTTTTCTAATACCAGTAAAAGAAGCCCTGGCTGATGGTAACTTTAGTAACTCCTGCACAAATATAAGTTTAGAAGCAAGAGATTACTCAAATACAGCTATATTACGCGCCGATTGTAAAAGGAGAAATCAAAGTGTTAATAAAGCATCTATAAATTTAAATGATTATATTATAAATAACGATGGTCGTCTCGCATGGCAAAACAGAGGTGGTTTTCAGCAATCTTGTAAGAACAGTGTTGGAGTCACGACCATATACAGTTTTTGTAAAAAACGGGACGGAAATTTGAATCTTGGGTTTTTAAATTTAAACGAACGCATCGCCAATATTGATGGAGAGCTAAAGTATATACCGTAAACATTTGACGTTGCAGAATCAAAATAGAACCCTTCTGTATTTGCGCTATGTTCCACACCCAGAGGGTTTTTTTATTTTACGCTCGTGGACATAAACTGGAGTTTAAACTAGTCAGGAGTGCGAAACTGCCAAACAAATCAGATATAAAACTTTGTTAATAATCAATAATTACATATGCCAAGTATTGATTATTAACAAAGTTAATTTTAACTATTACCCCGCTATTTTTGATACTGTAGCATTTAATTATACTCAAGTTTAATAGATAGTAATAACTTCAAACAAAAAAGTGATAATTTATTTTACTTTTGAAAGTTTCTCGACTAATAATAGTTAGATTATGAGCAATAATTCCCCAGCCAACCCAACGACAAAATACTAATTCTCCTCTATATAAACAACGTTGTAAGCCAAAACATACTTTCAAAAAACTGATACGTCCTTTTACTTTATTATGCCAACGACGAGCTTTTTTAAAATTTCTTTTTCTTTCATGCTTGATTCGTTTTTTACTTCTATAACCACCCTTGGGTAAGATAACTTCTTTTACTCTTAATAATTGAGCATAATTTTCATTTATTTGAGAGTAAACACCTCTGTCTGTAGTTACGACTTTTGGCGATGAGCCAAAGTTTTCTAAATGTTGGTCAAGACTTGGAATTAATTGTTGAGTATCGTGAGGATTTCCTTTTAAAATTCGATAATTGCTTATTACGGCAAATACATTGATGCGATGAATGTAGGTGCGATGATAGAGCGATGGCTACGCCCGCCGTTGGCATTAGCGTTCGCGCAGCGTCTCGTAGAGAAGCGGTAGCGAGTCTTCGAGCATCAGCCTCTGCAAGAGTTGGCATCGCAGAATTTTTCGGTCTACTGAAGGTAATTAAGAGAATTGCTATACGTGTATTCATACATCTCATCAGCTGATATATCTTCTTAATGCTGACATAGCTGGAATCTTTGTGTTACAACTTGGCAGACAATTTAATCATGCGTTGGAGTGGGTGAATCAGATTTTGGGAATAATCCTCATAGTGTATGAAAGCATCGTTTTGGTTGGGCTTCACGCTATGAGAGCGCGATTTATAGTAAAAAACAAGATTTTTGGCTGTTTATTTATTGCATTTTGCTGTATTTTTTGGATTTTTTTGTCATTAATTCCAGTTTATGCAACCTCCACAGGTTCTATTGATAATTTGCGACAACAGCAGCAACAAACGAACCAGCAGCGTCAGAGTGTGGTTAACGATCGCGATCGCTTAACAAATCTCCAACAAGAGGCCCAAAAACACCTTACTGGTTTAAAACAAAATTTGCAAACTACAGATAGCTATATTCAAGAGAGCGAATTACGATTACAACTCGCCACCCAACGCCTCCAGCAGTTGGAAACTGATTTAGCTATAGCGCAACGTTCTTATGAGGAGCGACAAATAGCAACAGTAGCACGATTGCGTTATCTCCAGCGATCGCCTGCATCTGTTGGATGGGCAGTTTTGCTCGAAAGTGAAAATATCAGCGACTTTTTCAGCCGTCGTCATCAGTTGAAGTTATTGTATCAGGCAGACGAACAAATTTTAGTAAAACTCAACCAACAAGCAAAGCTGATAAATAAACAAAAAACGGACGTAGAACAGCAAAAAAACGAAATTGCCTTAATTCATGAGCAATTGTTAGCACAAAAATCCGATTATCAAAACCAGGCAAAGTCACAATCGGAATTGGTTCAACGTCTTAATAGCGATCGCCTAGCCTTGGAAGCGGCGCAAAACCAGCTAGAGAGGGAATCCAAAAATCTGGAAGTATTGATTCAACAAAAGGTAGCAGAAGCTAGAGCAACAGAGGAAGCGCAAGCAAAAACCAACAGCCGGACAAGTGTGATTATTCGAGGAACTGGTATAATGGCGTATCCTAGCGATGCTTCTACTAGTAGTCCCTTCGGCTGGCGGATGCACCCAATCCTTGGCTATCGTCGCTTTCATGCCGGGTTGGATTTTGCCGCTAGCTATGGTAGTAAAATTCGGGCAGCCGATTCAGGCAGAGTAATTTTTGCTGGGTGGTATGGTGGTTATGGCAGAGCAGTAATTATCGATCACGGCAATGGTATGACTACTCTGTACGGACATACCAGCGAGTTGTATGTTTCCGAAGGACAAGCAGTCGAACGCGGACAAGCGATCGCTGCTGTCGGTTCCACAGGTTTCTCAACTGGCCCCCATCTCCACTTTGAAGTCCGCCGCAATGGTACACCAGTAGATCCAGCTAATTATCTGTGAACCAAGTTTCTCTAAGCTGCAAATTTTATCATAGACGTGATATAGTTGGGGAGAGTAAGGGCGCGTGGCTCAGTGGATAGAGCAACAGATTCCGGTTCTGTGGGTCGGGGGTTCAAATCCCTCCGCGCTCGTTAAATTTAAAATTTACACAAAACTATACGCTGTAGGAGCAATTTATTATTGTTCTTACGGCGTGTTTGATTTTGCGTAAGTCCTACTGTGATTCCTGTGTGATTAGAGATCGTTTATCAACAATTAGCCGAGAAACTGCGAAAATAGGGATTCCTTTAAATAAGATAGAAGCGATACCGACGGGTTTGCTTCTCTACGAGACGCTTCGCGAACGCTAACGCAGGAGTTAAGTATAGTGCCGCGTGGAACAAGGAAAAACAGCAAAAAGCAAGCAGAGAAAAACGATTCTCTTGATTTACCACTTCTACAGTTAGCAAACCAAGCTGGCGATCGCTTGGATATTCCCGCAATGGAGCAATGGCTGTGGGATGCTGCTTGTAAGATACGCGGTGCGACGGATGCACCAAAATTCAAAGATTTTATTCTGCCGCTAATTTTCTACAAACGGCTGTCTGATGTCTTTGATGATGAGTATGAAAAGTGCGCCGAGAAATTTGGGGGTGGAGATTTAGCCCGTGCTTTCATTGAAGCGGATCATCAAGATGCAATTAAAAATAACCGTCAGCCGATTGTGCGTTACTATGTTCCCCACCAATACCGTTGGGAGGCGATTCGCTTTCATCCTAAAGATGGCTTAGGGGAGTTTGTGACAACGGCGATGCGGGAGGTGGCAAAGCGCAATCCTGGGTTATCGGGAACGCTGACGCTCAAAGATTATAACGAGAAGCAAAGCAATCAGCGCGTTTTAGATGATGACCGTTTAAAAGACTTGATTGAAGTTATCAGTCGGCATCGGTTGGGGTTAAAGAATACCAATGCCGATGTTTTAGGGGAAGCTTATGAGTATCTGCTACGGAAATTTGCCGAAGGATAAGGGCAAAGTGCGGGGGAGTTTCTCACACCATCAGAGGTGGGTTGGTTGATTGCAGAAATTATTGACCCTGAACCATACACGATAATTTATGATCCCACTTGTGGATCGGAAAGGTTGTTGACTAAGCCGCGTCTGGTGTTCAACCGCAAGCATCCAGGGGAAGAGAGTAAAGCGCCTCGATTATTTGGGCAAGAGTTGAACTGGACAACTTTCGCGTTGGCGTAGCCCGCCGCAGGCATCGCCAAAATGAATATGTTTTTGCAGGATTTTACTGATACACAAATTGAGATTGGTGATACATTCAGACAACCTAAATTTACGGTTGATAAGAAGGTGATGCGCTTTGACTATGTGGTTGCTAATCCGATGTGGAATCAGGACAACTACGGCGCAGATGCTTATGAAGAAGATTCTTTTGAAAGGTTCAAAGACGGAATTGCCTCCAAATCTTCCGCAGATTGGGGATGGGTGCAGCATATTTGGGCATCGCTGAAAGATAACGGACGGGCGGCGGTTGTTTTGGATACAGGGGCGGTGTCTCGCGGTTCCGGGAGTCAGAACAAAAATCAAGAAAGGGACATCCGCAAGAAGTTTGTAGAAAGGGACAGAGTTGAAGGAGTGATTTTGCTGCCTGAAAACCTGTTTTATAACACGACTGCGCCAAGAGTGGTAATTTTGTTAAATCGCCTGAAACCTCTGAATCGTAAGGGTGAGTTTTTGCTGATTAATGCTGCTGATTATTTTGTCAAAGGCGATCCGAAGAATATTTTGACGCAGGAAGGGATTAAGGCGGTTTGTGAGGTTTATCGCAATTGGGAAACGCGAGAGAAGCTGAGTAAGGTTATTAAGATAGAGGAATTGAGGGAAGCGGATTATAATCTTAGTCCATCGCAGTTTGTGGATGTTAGCGATAAAGTTGTGCATCGGGCGATCGCGGATATTTTGGCAGATTTGGCGGTAGCAAGACAAGACAGGGAATGGGCGGATAAAGATTTAGCTGAGGTGTTAGCAAAGTTGAATTTATAGGGTTTTTCATATAAGGCGATGCCTACGGTGGTCACTGAGCTTTGTCGAAGTGCTGGCTATGCCTACCCATTTGTTATTTCGGCGTACCCATTTGTTATTTCGGCGTACTCATTTGTTATTTCGGAGTACTCATTTGTTATTTCGGAGTACTCATTTGTT
>NZ_JAVRBS010000045.1:0-43392 GCF_034531155.1 Nostoc sp. ChiVER01
TTTACATTTTTTAATCAAGTTTTATTACTTCAGTAAACCTGATATACGTTATTAGTTTTTCTTATATAATAGGTTTATGCTGGTGTCAGCGCCCAAAAGATAAAATAGAAAGGAAGATTGTTGTTATCCACTCTAAATAGAGAGTTGAGATCAATTACTACCAAAATTAGGAGGGGAGGTGTGAGATGACAATTACTCTAAATCACACCATAGTGCCGGCACATGATAAAGAGGCATCGGCGAGGTTTTTTGCAAAGATTTTTGGTTTAAAGGTCGAGGTTCCCGTTGGTCACTTCGCTGCTGTACATATAAATGATTCACTGACGCTCGACTTCGCCGACGCTGAAGCGTTCGAGCAACATCATTATGCGTTCCATGTCAGTGATGAAGAATTTGATGCAATTTTTGCCCGCGTCAAAGAGGCAGGTATTGAATACAGTAGCGACCCCATGCATCAAAATAAAGGACAAATTAACCACTGGAACGAAGGCCGTGGCTTCTATTTCTATGACTTTGATGGTCACAACTTAGAATTGTTGACCCGTGCATAGATATTTTATATCAAGTCAACGTATTACTTTTTTACTAAAAAATATGCTGTGGCATAGTCCGGCAATTGGCTGATATTCTGCCCAAATTCTTTTTTATTCTTAAATATACCTGCCAAAAAGTCGAGTTGATAAAGATTGGGTAAAAATGCTCCGCCTGTATCTGCGAGGACTCCCATTTGCAGATGTTTGCGGCCACCTTTACTATGCTCAATCACAATCACTTTACCTAAACCGATATTTAAAACATCCCCAGCAAAAGTAACTCCGGGTTTAATAGATATTTTTGCATCTATCTTGTAGCCATAACCTTTAATAGCATCAACTTCTCTAAAATACCAATAACGCTTTTGTGCTGTTGCTTTTAATCCGCGAATATAAGGCATTGCATTATTTCTATCTACATTAAAAAATGCTTTATAACCATCTGTAAAATTAATTAGTATTGTTCCTTCCATAATTGCTTCTTCTAAGCCATTTCTGGTTAGATAAGCGAGACTTGTAACTTTTCCAAATTCTTTACCACCTGGTTCATAAATACCTGATAAAACATCCTGCTTTGTATATCTGGTGTAGAATTTATCGTTATTAGAGTTTTCTTTTAAACTATAAATTGGTGTATTAAAAGTAGAGGTTTTCTTGCGAGAACCGGGGTGCGTAAACACAGCATATTTAGTAATTCGTAATTGCTTTTGTTGTTTATTCTTCGGATTATAAGCATTCCATTTAATAACTCGAAAATTGGAATTGATAAACTTGGGGTCTTGCAAACGAGTAGCTCGATTATTAGCAATATCCTCCTTTAAGACAACAATCATGAAATTCAAGGTATTGAGGACATCTGGAATAGTAACTCCTTGAGTAGCAAGCATCCCTGTACGCAAAATATCTGGGTCTTCTGAACTATAATCTTGAAAATATTTTCTAGTATTAACGAGAACGGTTAACAAATCTTTTTGATTGAAGTTGACCTTAGTAATTGGCAGTTTGACTGGAGTAACAACTTGACTGCCATTGATACTAAATTTGTATTTTTTGAATTCATCAACAACTGGATAAGGTGCAGATGCGGCTAACAAATCCTGTTGAGATGAGAAATCATTTTGCTTGCCTATAATCTCATCAGATGTTTGTTTAGTAGTAAAAGGATTTTTAAATCTCAAATTAAGTTGATCAGAAACTTGATTTGAGGTGAAGGAAATCTGTGATTCAAGTAGGTTAAACTTTTCTTGCTGAGTAAAAAACTGATCTTGTTGAGCTAGCTGTTTAGTTTTTGACTGAGGATATAGATAACTACTGGCTAAACCGACAATCAATAAGGCAGCACAACCTATTGTGAAGCGAAATTTTTGGCTGGATAAGATATTCATAAAATGGAAAAATAAATTTTTAATGCTAAATAATCAAGGTTATGTTTCTATCACTTCACGCACTAACTGCGCCAACTTATCAGCACTATCGGGAACTGCGATCGCATGAGCTTTTTCTCCCATTTTTGCTAATTCATCTGGCGATCGCAACAAATTCAACACATTACTTTGCAATATTTGTGCCGTCAACTCTGACTGCTTCAGTGTTAACGCCGCACCAGATGAAGTAAATACGTCTGCATTGTAAGATTGATGATCTTCGGCAGCAAAGGGGTACGGAATCAAAATTGCTGGAGTTCCACACACTGCTAATTCTGTCAAGCTACCAGCGCCAGAACGACTAATGGCTAGAGTTGCTCGTTGTAACAATGCTGCCATATTGTTGTAAAAAGGTAAGGCTATGTACTGGGGATGTTTGAGACTATCTGCTTCCTCGTCGCGATCGCCAGTTAAATGTACTACATAAGCACCAGCATCAAACCAAGCCTTTGCAGATTCGCGCACTAACTTATTAACCGCAACTGCGCCCTGGCTACCACCAAATACAACAATTAAAGGAACACCTTCAGGAATAGCTAAATCTAGGGGTGTATGAATTGCCTTATCCAAGAATTGCGCCCTTACAGGAGTACCAACACAGACATTTTTAGCACGAGGCAAATACTTAGCAGCTACTTCAAATCCCAAGGCTACTGCGCTACACCAAGGGCCAAAAAAGCGAGTTACTTTACCAGGTAGTGCGTTAGATTCATGGAAAACCACGGGTAAACCAAGGGAACGCGCTGCAATGACGGCTGGCCCGGCAATGTAACCCCCTGTGGTAAACACCCCTTGAAAATTTCCCTGCTTTAAAATTCGCCTCACTCCTATAATCGAAAGGGCGAGTTTACCCAAAATGCGAATCGAGGAGAGTCCAAACCCTTGCTGAAACCCTTCAACTGCAATAGTATTCAAGGGATACTCTTTAGGGACAAGTTCAGTTTCTAGCCGATTGGGCACTCCCAGCCATTCGATTTGATAATCTGGCAATTTTTCTGCCAGTGCGATCGCTGGAAACAAATGTCCACCAGTCCCACTGGCAGCTATTAATAATCGTATCGGTGCGTTTGCCATCAAACCTCTACCGTTTAGCGTCTAGCTTAACTAAGATAAAACAATTTCCTTACTTTCTCTCATCAAATCAGTAAACTCTTAACCAATGACAAACATTATTACCACTTTAGTGAGACGACAACTCAGATTTCCAGCCAGTATCTGGCTAGTTTCATTCCTGCTAACCCTTGGTTTAACAAGTAGTTGGCAACGCACTCAAGCGGCGACACCACAACAATTAGTCCAAGCTGGTACAGTTCAAAATGCACCAGCCGATGTAAAAAACCTGTTGACACAAGTTGATGCTGCCGCTAGTCGAGGCGATGTCAAAGGGGTGTTGCAATTCTACAGCCCCAACTTCACTCATGGGGATGGATTAAACCTGCAAACCCTGGAAAAGTCTTTGACTTCACTTTGGCAACGATATCCTAAATTGCAATACACTACAAAACTGCTATCTTCAAAACCTGAAGGCAATGCAATTATTGCGGAAACTGAAACGAAGATAACTGGCTTACCCTCGGCTAATAATAATAATTCGACTCTCAATGCCACGATTAAATCGCGTCAGCGCATTGCAGGCGGAAAAATAGTCCGCCAAGACATTTTGTCAGAACGTACTCAACTTACCTCTGGCAGCAAGCCGCCGCAAATTAATATTAAATTACCAGAGCAGGTGCGGGTTGGTCAAAAGTATAATTTTGATGCGATTGTTCAAGAGCCACTTGGTGATGATTTTCTACTAGGAACCGCGCTAGAGGAACCCATACAAGCAAATAAATTTCTCAACCCTACATCTGTAGATTTGGAATTACTAACATCTGGCGGACTGTTTAAAACCGCACAAGCACCATCTATCCCTGGTAGCCAGTGGATTTCTGCTGTCATCCTACGAGGTAATGGGATGACGATGGTAACTCAGCGTTTGCAAGTGGTGAAGAAATAGAAACGCGATTAATCGCGTCTGTACAAGAGTTAGGAGTAGAGACGCGATTAATCGCGTCTGTGATGATAAATTATGAACTGTGAAACTTTTGTTAATTCATAATTCATAACTATTAACTCCTCACTCTTAACTATCCTAATGACTTTGCTAGAAAATCAAATCATTTTAATCACTGGTGCAAGTAGTGGTATTGGTACTGCTTGCGCGAAAATCTTTGCTGGTGCGGGTGCAAAACTAATCTTAGCGGCACGACGGCTGGAACGTTTGCAGCAGCTAGCAGACACTCTCGTTAAAGAATTTGGTATTGAAATTCATTTGTTACAGCTAGATGTGCGCGATCGCAAGGCTGTAGAAGAAGCCATTTCGACTCTACCCTCTGCCTGGTCTGACATCGACATTCTCATCAACAATGCTGGTCTAAGTCGTGGTTTAGACAAGTTACACGAAGGTAGCTTTCAAGACTGGGAAGACATGATTGATACTAACGTTAAGGGTTTACTCTACGTGTCCCGCTATGTCGTTCCGGGAATGGTAAGCCGCGATCGCGGTCATGTGGTAAATTTAGGTTCCATTGCTGGACATCAAACTTATCCTGGTGGTAATGTCTACTGTGCTAGCAAAGCTGCTGTGAGGGCAATTTCGGAAGGTTTAAAACAAGACCTCTTGGGAACGCAAGTACGTGTAACTTCCGTTGACCCTGGTATGGTAGAAACGGAATTTAGCAATGTGCGCTTTCACGGAGATGCTGAACGTGCTAACAAAGTCTACCAGGGAGTTAAGCCCCTGACAGCAGATGATGTGGCTGATGTGATATTTTTCTGTGTGACGCGCTCGCCCCATGTGAATATTAATGAAGTTGTGCTGATGCCTGTTGACCAAGCTAGCGCTACTCTAGTTAATCGGCGAACATAAGGAATAATTAAGCGGTCTTAAAAAATCGAATAATTTCGCGGACATGATCGAGAAATTGCCCGTCGGTGGATAGTTGGGCGATCGCATTTTTTGCTTCTCTGGCCAAACGTTCATGTTCAGTTTGATTTGTCGCCCGTAATTCTTCCAAGTTAGCAACAATTCGGGCTAAATCTTTGCGAGTTTCTTCAGCAAAGCGTTGTTGAGTTGCGGGTAATGAATAAGATTGTTCAGGGTTCAGTTGCTCCTCGAATGACTGGATTTTTTGTTCCAATATAGAAAAGCGATCGCGCAGTTCAACAATATCTTCGCGGGGATACTTCCATTCTTGGCGAATCATCGTTAACCGCGCATATAAATACTCATAAGCTCGAATCGCTGGACGGAGAATTGTTAATAATAAAGCTGCACCAGAACTTATATATCCCACCGTACTAATACCAGTGGCAGCAAGAGCATAAAGACCAACGGCTGAGAATAAGTGTAAAGCAATGGCAACCCAGAGCGATCGCTTTGCCAACACTGTGACATAGTTTACTTGTTTCTCATCGACTGGAATTCCTTTCTCTTTAGATTGTGCTGCTTCTGCTAAGACTTCTTTCGCTTGAAAATGTACATTCCACGGAACAGTAACAATTACTAACAGCCACCAAAAGCTTGCACCACCAATCACCCAATCAAGAAAGTTACCAGCAGGGATATGCAACCATTGCAGTAAACCAAAAGCTGTTAGTACCACAATTACAATTCCAGCAATGGAACTGATGAAAAAGTTGATATACATTTTGCCCTGTCTCCAGTGAAACTATACCTCGATCATGACTATTTTCCAGCAGTTATACGGGAATGATTGTGATGGTTTTTCTATTTGCACACACCAGTTTTTCAATGAAGGAGCTACGCCAATTAGGTTAACTCTCTTTGCTACCCTTTTGGGGAAGGTAGTAACTGCTTTACTCTGTCGCTAAAGGCGTATTTTGGCGGTGTCCAGTGGTTGGGTAGGTTGATGGTGTTCATGGTTCTCAGTGAAATTTGAAAAATTTTTCACTCTTGGGGTTAGGTGTGGTTGGTTTTTGGGCTGTATAAGTACAGGCTGTCGAAGAAATAGTTAAATGGACTCACAAAGAATACTAGCTCTTGCAAAACAAGGTGACGCAAATGCGATCGCGGCACTGATAAATAACTCCTTAAAAGGAAAACGTATTATTGCTAAAGTCACCAAAAAAGATGACCGCTTGCAAGTTATTCTGGAATCGTCGGAAGTGCCGAACCAAGAGTTGCTAGTCAGCACTATTCGCTCCAGTTTAATGTCGTTAGCTCCTGAATTTATTAACCACGTCAAGATATATGCGCGTCCTTCAGTTACTAGTCCAGTATTCTGGAGCGAAAGATTTAGTTTAACTAGTACAGAAACCCCAAAAATACCTGATTTTAGTCCAGCAATGAGTATAAAAGCATCTGAGCATCTCAAAAAAGAGGCTCGGAAAAGAGAAATAGAGTTAATCCTGGTAGCACAGCACTGAAGTATTACTGCCAAGCTATTAAGGCTCGTGGCTGGTAGTTCTAGATGAATTGCAGAGGGAGGAAAGAAAAATTCTTCTTTCCTGCTTCTGCTGCTATTTTTGACCTTGGTTAACCCTCCTCTCTAATTCAACTTCGGCTTCTTCAATTGACATTAGTTGTGGATTTGGATTCGCTGCGTGCAAGCGATCAACGTATGCGTGAAACGCTTCAGTGTTGTTAGGATTTTGCAACACGTAAGCTCGTAACTCGGTATCAGACATATCCGCAAAATTGGGCTGTATCATTTGGTAACGACCTCCCCGTTAGGATAAATTTCTATTTCTATTGTGTCCCCGACCAGCATGACTATACGCTTTGTCCTTTCGTCCATTCGCACTAAGTTAATTGGCCGAAGTAAATTGCTCATCCTCACCGACATCCGGTAAAAGCTTCGTAATTGTTCTGGTGTTGGCTCCAATTTCACCTCGTATTTAATCGTGTGCGAGTCGCGATCGCACTTTTTTAGGCAGCAGACAATAGACAAAGGTTGCATCTTTACTGCTCCCCGCCTCTATTGGATGAGATAGCTACGCCAAATTGATTGAGTATCTTTACTACCTTTTTCTGGAAGTAGCAATCGCCAGGTTTTTCCTTCTTGCTGAATTTGCAGATAAACATCAAAAGGTTTTTTTGGTTGCGTCAATCGCCGTTTTGGTAGCTTTAGAATTAAGTCGTAGGTTCCCCTAATGTGGAAAGCTGGTAAATTTTCAATCGTTAGGGGTTGTTCTTGGGTAATTGATAGCCGCTTGATTTCAAATCCTTGAAAATCTAGATCCAACTGCTGGCTAAGTTTTTGTTGAGTTTGTTCTAGCCCAAGTGCGATCGCTTTTTGTACTAACTCGCTAGTCGGTAACAGTCCAATACTGCCACAAGCTGTCACTAACACCAGCAATATTGCTGTCAAAACTAACCGCACTATGTTATTCACTGCCTGATCTGCTACTTTTATCCTTATTAAGTTTAATTTGTTTGTGGAGATTTATGAAAGCGATGCCTACAGTGGTCACTGAGCTTGCCTAAGTGCGGGCTACGCTACACACCTGTGTGCTTGATCGCGGTACAACAAAGTTTCAAGTACCTCAAAACGACTTTTAAGTACTTCAAAACGACTTTTAAGTACTTCAAAACGACTTTGGAGTACTTCAAAACAACTTTGGAGTACTTCAAAACGACTTCGGAGTACTTCAAAACGACTTCGGAGTACTTCAAAACGACTTTGGAGTACCTCAAAACGACTTTGGAGTACCTCAAAACGACTTTGGAGTACTTCAAAACGACTTTGGAGTACTTCTCCAAGGTAAAGTTGTACCAAAGAACCGCTATTATCTTCTAGATATTAGTAAAGGCACGGTATAACCGTGCCTTAAGTAGCAAAAAATATTATTTTGACAGGTTTTTGCTTTACAGGAACTTTAATACTGACGTAAAATTGCAGACAATGAACTATCTTTACGAAGATCCATCAGGTCTGCTAAAGATTCTGTGCGCGTATCCAAGTGATGCTTGTGTTCTGCTGGCAGAACTGTTACCAGATGTTTTGCTTTAGGTCGCACCTGCATAACAGGCATCAGTTGTGACTGTGGCAAAAAGACTGGCTGATTCTTGGGAAGGCGAGGTTCCAATCTTTGGGAATGGTTCTGTGCCAAGCGTACCTGATGACGGTTAACCAGTTTTTGGACTTTTTGCGGTTGCTTTGTCCGGTTGAGCATTCGGAAAATGAGCAAGCAACCACTACCACAGCTGAGGGCGATCGCAGCCACCATCCATAAAGGTGTAGGATTACTATTCTCAGAGGGCGCATTGATTGGTTCTTCAACTATAACCGGGATTTTTTCTGGTTCTTCTTGTGTTACCTGTCCAGCATTACCTAAGCTATACAGGGCAAAGGCACCACCTCCTATAAACATGGCTAAACACCCAGTTAACAATAGCCAAGGATGATGTGCAACCAGATATATCAGAACGTTCGAGCTTCGTTTTAATCTCGATTTTCTGTTTGTCAGCTCTGGAGTAGCCCTTCTAAGTTGGGTTGGCTCGCGCTGTACACTCTGACTTTTTTCCATGATTACTTTCAGATTTGTACCCCTCTAGTCCATAAATTGTACTGGAGGAGTTAAGCATCAGGTATCCGTAACAAAATTCCAGATTTAAGTAGCTTTTTTTGTAAAATACATGCTACTAAATCTGGCTAACTTTTGTCAAAGTTCTGTATTTCTTGTGACTTTTCGCCGTAATAATCTGAAATCAGTTCGGTTGCTTTCTCTGTCAGCTAGGAGAATGCCTTTCGATCGCAAGTTGAATTAACCGATCAACTAATTCTGGAAAGGAGACTCCACTATGGGCCCAAAGTTGGGGATACATACTAGTCGCAGTAAAGCCTGGCAACGTATTTATTTCGTTAATCAAAACTTCTTGTGTCGCTTCCACGTAGAAGAAATCTACCCTTGCTAACCCCGCAGCATCAACAGCTGCAAAAGCTTGCAAAGCCATGTCTTGAATCTGACGAGCGATCGCATCTGGAAGCTTTGCAGGTATCAGTAAATCTGCTAGTCCTTCAGTATATTTAGTTTCATAGTCATAAAAATCGCTGTCATAAGTAATCTCTCCAACGACAGAGGCTTGGGGTTGATCATTACCTAAAACGGCACACTCAACTTCTCTCGCTACGACACCAGCCTCTACAACTAATCGGCGATCATAACTAGCAGCATTATCTAAAGCGGCTTCTAATTCTTGGCGCGATCGCACTTTGGCAATACCCACCGATGAACCCAAATTAGCAGGCTTGACAAAAGCAGGATAACCTAATGCTGCCTCAATGTCATCACACAGTTTCGGAAACACGCAAGGATTAGACCAAACTTGCGTTCTAGTTATGGCCTTGTATTTTACCTGTGGTAGTCCCGCTTGCTCAAAAGCCATTTTCATGGCAATTTTATCCATCCCCATTGCCGAACCTAACACCCCAGAACCCACAAATGGGACTTGCATCAAGGTTAGTAACCCTTGAATTGTGCCGTCTTCACCGTTGGGGCCATGGAGAATGGGAAACCAAACATCCACTTGGGCAACTTGAGAGGGAGATTCCCACTTACTGAGGGTTTGGGCTTGAGGGTTGGATGTGAGATTTCCAGCAGATGTTGATTGTTCAGATTCTAATAGCGGACTACCGCTTGCTAAAACCTTTTCGGGTGCTTCTCCGGCTAGCCAGCGTCCATCTTTTTGGATGTAAAAAGGTAGGATTTCGTACTTATTAGCATTTTGCTCTGCACTTAAGGCTTTAGCGATCGCCCGTGCTGAGTTGATCGAAACTTCATGTTCTCCCGAACGACCGCCAAACAGTAACCCCACGCGCAGCTTTGCCATTTTCGGTTCCTCTACACTTCTCAAGCAGATAGCGTATCACAACCTACAAAAGTTGCCATGTTTTTCTTTTATTTCTTTTACCGTTAGGACTAGCCGTTTTAAAGTTTTTTCTCTGATATCTCTGTGCCTCTGCGGTTTAATTAATTACTTTTAAACCGCAGAGAACACAGAGTAAAGAGATTCAAGAGAGATTTTTGGTTAGAAAAACTTTACTATGTCAGGTGTGAAACTTACCATTGAGGAGTTAGTCAGCGATCGCCCATCTGACATAAGGTCGGGAAGTTACTATATTTTTGTAAGTAATTACGCTAGGGCGACCAGGTGCATTAGTTTTCCGTAAATCCACACGAAAATAAGCTTTTTTATTCTTAAATTCTACATTGTAGAAAGTATATTCTTGCCCACGAGCTTGACCTACGCAAGAAGCATAATTACTGCGTAAAGGTGAAACAAATTCTACAAATTGCTTATTTTTAGATGTAACTAACTTAGTTTCATCTGCAAATTCTTTAGTATTTGCCACTACCGTATGTTCAGCACCGCCTTCATAAGGTAGAACAAACCACCATAGTCCAATTGTTTTAGGACATGTACCACTGCTACCTTGTATATTCAGTGTTACATTAGGTGCAGAAATCGGCCCTGGCTGTTGCTGCGGCTGTACTTGCGCTTTAGCAGCTAGGGTTCCTACCACAAATAAGGGGCATAAAAGAGTGCCAAAACTTGTTAATTTTACTAAATTTTTCATAACTTGAATCTTTTCAAATTTCAGGTATCTAAATATAGCCCTTCTCGAATGGAAGCAATACACTTTGACCTCACTTCTATTCATCTCTCCTAAAAAGAGAGAGGCTTTGAATCTTATTCCCCGACAAGGGTTGCGGGTTAGGTCTGTATTGTACTCAACTCAGAAGTCGCTATAACAACATAGACTTTCATAAATTTGTAAAAGTGCCATCTTATTTGAAACAATCGTGTTGTCAGCTACAGTTATATTCCAGGAAAGCGGGCAACAATATTGATAAATAACTAGAAATGCAGCCCTACCTGTAAAAGATGCTGCCTTTTCATGAAACCCCGAATTATTGTTTGTGGCTTAGGACGTACCGGATATAAAACCTTTCGTTTGCTGAGACATCAGGGAGCCTTCGTTGTTGGCATTCATCACCAATCTATCCCCGGCGAAACAGCAGGAGATGTGATTGTTGGCGATTTACAAGCAGCTTCTACCCTAACAGCAGCAGGAATTCAACAGGCACACACTTTAGTAATTGCTGGTTCTAAAGATGCTCTGAATTTGTCTATTATGATGCAAGCGCGGGTACTGAATCCCCAGATTCGGATTATCAACCGTTTTTATAATACAAATTTAGGAGAACGCCTAGATCAAAGTTTGCCAGACCATTTGAGTATGAGTGTTGTGGGTTTAGCAGCACCCGTATTTACCTTTGCAGCAATGGGAAACCGAGCGATTGGACAAATCAAATTATTTCAGCAAACTTGGCCAATTCACGAAGAATATATTGATGAAAACCATTTCTGGAAAGGTCTAAAGCTGAGTGAATTGTGGGAAGACCGATCGCGGATGCTGATTTATTACTTGCCAGTAGAAGGTGAGATGGATTTGGTATCAGGTGTAATATCTGGACAAGAGATTAAAGTAGGCGATCGCATAATTATTGGTACACGACCCCGCATCCGTACCCCCCAGAGATCATTGCTTAAAAAACTGCTGAAAGCCCTCACCAATTTTAAGCAGTTTCAGGAACACGGGCGATCGGTACTAATGGGTGGTGTTGTACTATTGGCGGTTATTGCGATCGCTACATTCACCTACATGTCGGCTGAGTTGAGTTTGTCTCCTGTCGATGCTCTATATTTTTCTGTCGGCATGATTACCGGAGCCGGTGGTAATGACAAAGTAGTAGAAAATGCTCCTAACAGTATTAAGTTATTTACTGTTGTGATGATGCTGATTGGAGCAGTAGTGATTGGTATTTGGTATGCAATGCTCACCGATTTTGTCTTAGGAAGCCGCTTTAAGCAATTTTGGGATGCAGCCCGAATTCCCCAGCGATCGCACTACATTGTTTGTGGCTTGAGTGGTATTGGAGTGAGAATTGTCCAGCAACTCCACGCCAGTGGACATGAAGTTGTAGTAGTTGAACCAGACTCTAACAGCAAATATATCAACACCGCCCGCGAACTCGGTATCCCCGTTATTCAGGGAGATGCCAGCTTCCGCACAATACTTAAAGCCAGTAATATAGACTCTGCCGCCGCAGTGCTTGCTGTTACTAGCAATGATGCTACCAATCTAGAAATTGCCCTCAAAGCCAAGGGACTGACACCTAGCATTCCGGTGATTGTTCATTATGCCGATCCGGATTTTGCTGGCATAGCGCAACAGCTATTTGGCTTCGAGGCCGTACTGAGTCCGGCTGAACTAGCAGCCCCAGCTTTTGCTGCTGCTGCACTAGGGGGACGTATCCTCGGCAATGGCATTACAGCCGATAGTCTTTGGGTGGCTTTTGCAACTGTGATTACACCTTCACACGTCTTTTGTGGTCAGTGGGTGAAAGATGTAGCCATGTCTGCTGACTGTGTACCTTTATACGTAGAAACAAATCACCAAACGCTTCACGGCTGGGATTTGTTAGAAACTAACCTTAGCGCTGGTGATGTTTTATATATGACAATGCCTGCGACACGGTTGTATCAATTGTGGCGGGGCGAGCAAGTTTGTGAAGCACATGCTTAAATTCGTCATTCGTCATTCGTCATTTGTAATTAATACACTACTCCCCACTTCCCATTCCCCACTCCCCACTCCCCACTCCCATTTATTTGTTAACTACTCGTTGTTGATATTCCTGCTCAGTAATCATATCGAGAGTGTTTTCTATGCGATCTACAAATACGATCCCGTCGAGATGATCATACTCGTGTTGAAAAATCCGAGCGATAAAATCGGTTAATTCTTGCTTTTGTAAGTTGCCTTGAGAGTCAGTATATTCGACTTCAATAGATTTATACCGAGGAACTAACCCTCTAATTCCTGGAACACTTAAACAACCTTCCCAATCTTTGACAACTTCAGTTGAATGAGAAATAATTTTGGGATTAATCATGGCAGTAGGTTCCATTTCCGGTGCGTTGGGATACCTAGCATTAGGGCGGGAAGCCACAATAAACAAACGATAGGATTGTGCTACTTGAGGCGCAGCAATCCCCACGCCGTTAGCTTTGGCAACAGTGGCGATTAAGTCTTCAATTAACTTTTGGATATACTTATCTTGAATATTCTCAACCCAAGCAGCTTTTTGGCGTAATGTTGGATTTCCTAATTGAATTATTGGCGCTAACTCAGTCATGATTAAACTCCTTTAAGTAATAGGGAATGGGGAATGGGGAGTGGGGAGTGGGGAGTGGGGAGTGGGGAGTGGGGGATGAGGGAGATGAGGGAGCAGGGGAAGAAAACGAATGACAAATGACAAATGACTAACATTACCCTTCGCGTGTCACGGGTAAAGGAGCAGGTTGGACTCCTACTTGGATAGTTTGCCCGTTGCGTTCCACTTCTATTGGTAAATTAGTACCGATTTTGCTATTTTCTACTAGCTTTTGTACTTCTTCAATTTTAGTAACAGGCTGGTTATTAATGCTTTTAATCACATCACCGGCTCGGAGTCCAGCCGTAGATGCAGGCGATTGCGGGACGATATCAACCAGCAAAACGCCCTCATCTGCTGTAAAATTTAAGCGATCGCCTGCTGTATTTTTTATTCTTTCTTTAATTTCTGGTGTCAGTGTCACCATCTGAACACCCAAATAAGGGTGATCTACTTTCCCGTTAGCAATTAATTCTTGGGCAATTTTTTGCACAGTATTAATTGGGATAGCAAATCCCAAACCTTGAGCGCCTCGGATAATAGCTGTGTTCATCGCAATTACCTGGCCACGAGCATTTAGCAATGGCCCACCAGAATTACCAGGGTTAATTGCAGCATCCGTTTGGATGTAATCAACCCGCTTGTCGCTAGCACCAATATCACTACTAGAACGACCTGTAGCACTAATAATCCCAGAAGTAACGGTATTATTCAAGCCTAAAGGGTTACCAATGGCGATTACTGCTTGTCCTGGTTGCAAAGCATCGGAGTTACCCACAGATAGAGTTGGCAGATTATTAGCATCAATTTTGATTGTAGCCACATCCGTAACCGGATCTTCACCCAACACTTTTCCGTCAAAAGTCCGGCCATCTTTGAGTGTGACAGTCACTCTATCAGCACCATCTACCACATGAGAATTGGTCACAATTTGACCTGAAGAATTAATGATAAATCCAGAGCCGCTACCCCGCTCTATCTGTTGTCTAGGCTGTGGCGCACCCTCTCCAAAAAACCGTCGAAAAAATGGATCGTTAAATTCGTCTGGTACACGAGAAGTGATTGTTCGGGAAGAATCAATGCGAACTACGGCAGGCCCCACCTGTTGCACTACTTTTACCACAAAATTAGGATCTCCAGATGAAGAGATAAGTGGCGGCGGGACAATTACCGGATTTATCGGATTGGGTTCTATTGGCTTTTGGGCTTGAGTCTGGCTTTGTCGAGTCTCAAAGGTTTTAGTAGGTAGAACAGAGCAGCTCCCCAGGAACACCACTGCTACCCCGTATGAGAGCATCCATAACCTGTGAGGTAAACCCCTGGTATCAATCTTTTTGGGTGCTAAATGATGGTTTGTTGTCTTCATGTGTCGTTGCTTCTTCATATCAATCGCTGGTGTTAGGATCTTGCCTACGGGGTATGTCCCAAAATGATTACAACTTAAAAGCTTATTCTAGGT
Source organism: Nostoc sp. ChiVER01 (assembly GCF_034531155.1). Taxonomy (NCBI): domain Bacteria; kingdom Bacillati; phylum Cyanobacteriota; class Cyanophyceae; order Nostocales; family Nostocaceae; genus Nostoc; species Nostoc sp. ChiVER01. The sequence goes on from NZ_JAVRBS010000045.1 coordinate 14,646, forward strand.
CTAGCGTGTTTGGATGCTAAATTAGTGCTTTCTCTTCTATTGTGACCGTTAGCAGCAAAGGTGGTGGATGATGGAAATTCCCATAGAAAGTCTGTGGAGTCAGGTACTAGAGCGCCTACAGCTTGAACTATCCCGGCCCACCTTTGAAACTTGGATTAAAACTGCTAGTGCGGAGCGATTAGAAAATAATTGCCTGGTAATCCGTACTCCTAACCCATTTGCTCGTAATTGGTTACAAAAGTATTACATAAATACCATTGCTCATGTAGTACAAGATATTCTGGGGCATCCTGTAGGAATTTACATTACTGTTGCTGAAGGAGATGAATCTCATTTGAGCGAACGAGATGTTTCTTGGGAATCATCAGATACCAGCAATATTCCCGAAGCTATTCATAATCACAATCATAAAACTACTGAATTAAACTCTAAATATGTCTTTTCGCGGTTTGTAGTTGGTGCTAACAATCGGATGGCTCATGCTGCTTCTTTAGCAGTTGCAGAATCTCCAGGTAAAGAGTTTAATCCTTTATTTTTGTGTGGTGGCGTAGGTTTGGGTAAAACTCATCTTATGCAGGCAATTGGCCATTATCGCTGGGAAATTTCGCCTAATTGTAAAATATTTTATGTTTCGACTGAGCAGTTTACTAATGATTTAATTACAGCAATTCGTAAAGATAGTATGCAAAGTTTTCGAGAGCATTATCGAGCGGCTGATGTTTTATTAGTTGATGATATTCAGTTTCTTGAAGGGAAGGAATACACCCAAGAAGAATTCTTTTATACTTTTAATACTTTACATGAAGCTGGTAAACAAGTTGTTATTGCTTCTGATCGTCCTCCTAATCAGATTCCTAGCTTGCAAGAACGGCTTTGTTCTCGGTTTTCTATGGGGTTAATCGCAGATATCCAAAAGCCGGATTTAGAAACTAGAATGGCAATTTTACAGAAAAAAGCTGAGGATGAAAATATTCGCCTTCCTCGCGATGTGATTGAGTATATTGCTTCTAACTATACTTCTAATATTCGAGAATTAGAAGGAGCTTTAATTCGGGCGGTGGCTTACATTTCTATTTGGAGCTTACCGATGACGGTAGAAAATATTACACCAGTTTTAGAACCGCCTAATGAAAAAATGGCAGCTACCCCAGAAGCAATTTTAAAGGTGGTGGCGGATAATTTTGATGTTTCAATAGATGATCTCAAAAGTAACTCACGACGAAGAGAGATTAGCTGGGCGCGTCAAATAGGAATGTATCTCATGCGCCAACACACGTCTTTGAGTTTGCCGAGAATTGGCGAGGAGTTTGGTGGTAAAGACCACACAACGGTAATCTATAGTTGCGATAAAATTACCCAACTCCACCAGAGCGATCGCACTTTAGCACAAACAATCCGCCAACTGAGCGATCGCATCAATATGACTAGCCGTTCTGAAAAATCATCCTGAAGATGTATTTAAAGTTTTCCACAACCATCACTTTTATAATTAGTATTGACGGCTGAATAAATAGTCAAAAATATTAAGTAACGTATAAAAATTGATTAAATTTGACTTAAGTTGTGGAAAAATCTTACTTTTTGTGGATAAATCTGTGGAAAACTTGAGATTTTACGAGTAAAATTTTATTAAGTATAATTACCTTGTGGAAAAGTATTTGAGTTTTTCCACAAGTTTTCCACAAGGTAAACTTGCTTAACTATGATTTCCACAGAAATTAGGAATTTTTTAGTAGTGTGTCAAGTTTGCTGAGTCTATAGTGAGCTATTTAACGCTTAAATCAAGGGCTAAAATCCTTAGTAGGAAGTATATTTACCCATCATAATGATAAACGGGATGAGTCGGACAACTGTTCGACCTCGCAGCCTACCAAGCTAATTCAAATTATTATTTGTAGTGAAGTTTTGGAATGATTTTGTGCTAGGAATTTCGTATCGTAGACCTGATTGAAAAACCTGCCAATCTTTTGAAAAGACTAGCAGGCATGGCTTATCATCAATCGGAGCGGCGGGATTCGAACCCACGACCTCCACTACCCCAAAGTGGCGCGCTACCAAGCTGCGCTACGCCCCGGTCAGAATTACTATGGTACAGCAAAACTTTAGGATAAGCAACAAGCATATTTAAAAAACCTTCAGCATCCCAGCCGCTTGCAGCAAATCGGGAACAGCAGAAGCATCCCATTTACCTTCTACACATCGCCCTGTATTTAAGATGAAGCGCAGGCTGTAGGCATGAGGATAGCCTTCTACCTCCATCCATAATAAATTGCTTTCGGCTTCACAAGCGATTTTTTCCTCTTCCATTAATTCAGTTGCGAGTTGTTTCATGGTGTCTGCTAGTTGTGCTAATAGACGGCAAAAATCATTCAACTCGGCTTCAGTTAACTCAATTGCCCAATCATCTGTACCGACTAAACCTTTAAATTCAGGTGCATCGGGGTTCTGGCCTATACGCCAACCATATCCGGTTTTTATAAGGCGTTCCATAGCTTAGTTTTTTAAACGCAGAGGAACGCTGAGGTTTAACGCAGAGGAACGCAAAGGAAGATTTTGGACTGTGGGTTTGGTCATTTTAGTAGTTCAGCCCCTCCTCGTTGCGGTGGCTGTGGGGTACTTGATGTATTTGGACTGGGTGTGGTGTTGGGGCTGGGGGGTGGGGTATTTTGGGAACTTGGATTAAATATATTGACTAAGACTTGCACTAGGGCATTTCGTTGGCTGCGGGTGAGACGAGTGATGGCTTTGCGATCGCCTTCTATTGGATTTTCCCGTAGTGTTTCATGGCCTGGATAGGTAGTATCATACATAATTTCGTTCGCACCCAGGTAATCAGCTAAAGTCAGCTTCCAATCTAAGCGATAAATTGGCGCCCGCCCTTTGGTATAAATGTGATATGTAATCAGGCGACTTACTAAGGTGTTGTTTTCGGCAACTTTCCCATTTTCTTTGCTGATATAGTTATTTTCTCGCGGTAAATCTGGCAATTGTTGATATACCAGCTGCCAAACATCGCTAGGTGTGATTCTCTGAGCATAAGCCGGTTGGATACTAAATAAATTTCTATATATTGATTTGTCCGCCCCTGAACCCAAAACAATTACACCCACCACCATTAAAGCAGTGAGTGTCTGCCAAGGTTTAAGTAGGGGTTGAATGAACGATAAATTTTTGCTCATCCTACCTTCTCTAAAGCCTTTTTTTATAGTTCGCCAATAATTTCTGGCTGAGTCAATTCATCGGACATTTCGATAATTGCCCTTAGCACTGGCTTCATCATCGCATCTTCGTTATTTTCAAAGTCTTCATAACGCCGACGTTTAGCACGATTGGCCACCTGAACCGTAATGCGGTAACGATTTGAGGCTGCACTAATCAGCTCCTCAGAACGGTGCATAATCTGAGACTGAGTTGTCTCGAACTTAGAACGCTTTAGCATAATCAGTGGTTCTTGGGGTCATTCCCCAGTGTAGCAGTACCGATAAATCTGCTGCTGTGTATTTTATCGCTAGCAACCTCTCTCTTGATAGAGGCTGAGAGTGTTTCAGTCAATATAAGTTACTTATAATATTATCTGACTAAAGTCACACATCCTTATGGCTGACCTTGTGGAAACTGCTATCAACGCGGGAAACTTCAATACCCTGGTGAAAGCTGCTGAAGCTGCAAATTTGATAGAAACTCTAAAAAATCCTGGTTCTTTTACATTATTTGCACCAACTGACGAAGCCTTTGCCAATCTGCCAGAGGGAACCTTAGAATCGCTACTACAAGATATCCCTAAGCTCCAAAAAATTGTCGCATATCATGTCGCTAGTGGAGATGTTCGGTCTGATGATTTGGTACAAATTAATGAGGCACAGACGCTTGAAGGGTCAATTGTCGCCATTGAATCTGCCGACGGTAAATTTAAGGTAAATAACGCCAATGTCATCAAAACAGACATTTTGACAGACAATGGCGTGATCCACATTATTGATGCAGTGTTGATGCCTGCAATGGTCGCCGGGAAATAAGGGCATTGGGCATTGGGCATGGGTTATTCTCCTTGTCCCCTTGTCCCCTTGTCTCCCTCATCCCCCCACTCCCTACTCCCCACTCCCTACTCCCAGAATACACCCACTACGCGCGGGAATAGTCAACGCCAATTGCTGAGTTTCTCCTTCACCATTCCACTCAACTTCAGCAGTACCATATAACAGCTTGTTGGGTTGAGTACGTAAGCTGACAACATCTGCATTGGCTGTTGCTGAACTTGTGCCAGCGTTGACGGCAATTATCAATTCCTCTGTTCCTAAAGTTCGTGCAAAGATATAAATTTGTCCTTGAGCATGGAGGACTTGATAATCACCTGTACGCAAGGCTGGGTATGTGTGGCGTAGGGCAATTAATTGACGATGAGTATTGAAAATTTCTTGATTCCAGTTACTCTCTAAAGGAAAGCCACGACGTGAGTCTGGATCTATTGCACCAGGTAAACCAACTTCATCACCATAGTAAATGCTGGGCGCACCAGGAAAGGTGAGTAGCAGTAAAGTTGACAATTCTATACTACCTATATCACCGCCTGCAATTGTCATCAATCGGGCTGTATCGTGACTTGCTAACAAATTGAGTTGAGTTAGCTGAATTTCCCAAGGGTAAAGTTGCAGTACTTCTTGGATTTTGGTAGCGTATTCGGCGGCAAATAAGGGTGGATAAGGTTGATAATCGCGGCTTTGGACTTGTTCTAAGACTACGCGATCGCCTGCTGTAAAGGCAATTGTTGGCCCAGTAAATAGATAATTCATCACGCCGTCAAATTGTGTTCCATCCAACCACTCGCGGGAATCTCCCCAGACTTCGCCGACAATGTAAGCTTCGGGATTGACTGCCTTGACGCGATCGCGGAATTCCTGCCAAAATCCAGGAGTTTTTATTTCAAATGGTACATCTAATCGCCAACCATCAATGCCGAATTTAATCCAATATTCGGCAATTTCCATAATATATTCCCGCACTTCTGGGTTGTCGTGGTTAAATTCTGGTAAAGCACGATTTCCTGCCCAACCTACATAATTAGCAGGGAATTCCCCATTGTATGCTGAAAGGGGCCAGCCTTCAATTTTGAACCAATTTACCCAAGGCGAATGGGGGCCATTCTCTAAAACATCATGGAAGAAGAAAAAACCACGGCTGGAATGGTTAAATACGCCATCCAGAACAACTTTGATATTCCGTTGATGGGCTGCATCAAGCAATTCCTTAAAAGCCTCGTTGCCCCCTAACATCGGGTCAACTTGATAATAATCGTGGGTATGATAGCGATGATTGCTAGCGGATTGAAAAATGGGTGTAAAGTAAATCGCGTTAATTCCTAAATCCTGGATGTAGTCTAAACCCTCCATGATGCCCCATAAGTCGCCGCCTTTATAACCCTGGAGTGTTGGCATAGAGTCCCAATCTTCCCAACGGGCTTCACGCAGCAAACGTTTGTGCGGCTGTTTGCTTCTGGCAAAGCGATCTGGAAAGATTTGGTAGAAAACTGCGTGCTTTACCCAGTCTGGTGTTTGAATTTGCATGAATAAATTTTTGTAGCTTCAGAAGCGATCGTTGCAAATATTAGCTTCTTTATGGCTCTTACTTATGATAGAAAATCTGTCATTTATTAGTAGTCATCAGCGATTTAGTCTGTATCCGGCTACTTTATACGCAAATGTTATCAGTCTTAACTATTTTGACTAGAAACTAGAGTTTATTTGAGTTTTTAACAGAAATCGGAGATGCGGCTGCTCAAAGATATCTCATGAGTCACAGAAAATAACTATGAGCGAGACAGAATTTCAAAAGATGAGTTATGAATTAGCAATTGTCTTAGGAATAGCTTACTGCCTCCTAAGCTTATTTGATGTTATCTATGAAATAAAAATAGATAACTATAGTCGCATCAAATAATTAAGGCGAAAAAACTACGTTATAGAGCGACTGATAATCCCTACTCAGAGCACTACTTTGTTGACAGTAAATAAATTTAATTTGAGGTAAAAATGAGGCACGAAAAACTTTCTCCCGGATTGCTTCTGGCATTTCGAGACTATCAAAATGAAGGAGATCAAGCCTTAGTTACACACAAGCGATCGCTTGGCATCATTGCCCACAAAAGCCCAGTCAAGCCCACTAAGAGCGTTGTTTTTATCTACTGCGACCATGATGCAGACTTAAGTTTCTTATCACAATATAATATTGAAGTCAATCAAAACTCTGGAAGTGTGCGGACAGCTTTCTTACCGATAGAGAGTTTAGATGTCTTATCTGAAGAAGATGTGATTCGGCGGATTAAGCCATCACGCAAACTTCATTTGAGGATGGATACTGCAATGGGAACAGTCAAAATACCGGAGTTCCAGAACAAAACCGGACTGACTGGTAAAGGAGTAATTATCGGCATTATAGACAGTGGCATTGATCCGAAACACCCTGCCTTTGCTGGACGAATTTTACACATTTGGGATCAAACACTGCCAGGGCCAGGAGTCACAGAGGGCGGCTATGGGGCTGAATTAACCGGAGCGCAACTGACAATTTCTCAGGATACTGGTGGTCATGGTACTCACGTTGCAGGAATTGCCGCCGGTGCCGATGCTAGCTATGGCGGTATAGCACCAGAAGCGGAATTAGTTGTTGTCAGGTCAGATTTACAGGATGCCCACATTGCTGATAGTGTGCGTTACATTTTCCGAGTTGCTAGAGAGTTGGGACGCCCAGCAGTGGTAAATCTCAGCTTGGGTGGACATGCTGACGCTCATGATGGTAGTGATTCTTTATCCAAAGTTATTGATGCCGAAACTGGCCCTGGAAGAATTATTTGCTGTGCTGCGGGTAACGAAGGAAACCATAACATTCATGGTCAAGCGACAATACCCTGTGGACGCACTTGTAGTATGCGCTTTAATGTTCCTTTGAATCAAATAGACATAGCTTGGTTAAACGGTTGGTATTCCAAAGACAGCGAATTGGAAGTATCTGTGCGGAGTCCTAACGGTTTTGTCACTCCCTTCCAAAAAATAATTACTCAGGGTAATGCCGCACAAGATTATCAGTTACCAGATGCACGGGTACAATTAGCGACACCAGCACCAGACCAAGCCAACGGCGACCATAATTTCTTTGTGCAAATACGCGGTATTGACCCCTCGCCAGTTATGGGAGGTATTTGGCAGTTGCGAGTCCGCAACACTTCTTCAACTGACACATGTTTGAATGTGTGGACTCTAGATGACAATTCATCAGTGTTTTTTACAGGTAAAAGTGTGAAGGATGCGGTAAAAATTGGTTCGCCAGGAGCCGCTAGCAGTGCAATTACAGTTGCCGCCTATACTACTAGAACCAAGTACACAGATATTGATAACAAAGAGCAAGAAATGGGGTTAGAATTGCATACCATTTCGGAATTCAGCAGTGAAGGGCCGCTACGGAATAATGGACAGAAACCGGATGTAGCAGCACCAGGAGCAATGATTATTTCCACCCTTTCCGCCGATGCAAATTTTGACCGCTCATCGATGATTAATTCCAAGTTTGTAGTACGGGCTGGTACGAGTATGGCAACACCGTTTGTAAGTGGATTAGTGGCACTGCTGTTACAGCGAGATCCTACACTTGATCCGGCTGCTGTGAAAGACTTGCTACGTAAAAATAGTGCAATTCCTGGAAAACCCCCAGGCACATTTGATGAGAAATGGGGTTATGGAGTGATTAACGCTTTGAATCTGTAATAGGACTTACGCAAAAATTGCTAAAAAGCTTAATTTATCGAACCGCCAAGACGCCATCGCGTAGCGTCTCGTTAGAGAAGAGCGCCGAGAATTCGTAGAGTGTGCGTAAGTCCTATGTAATTGGACTGAGAAAGGTAAATATTATTTCTATATAAGGATAGGCAACAAAAACCTATGAATTTGATAGGTTAGGGTAGGCAAAAATTGTCTACCCTTTTTACTAAGGAGTTGCTGATGAATTATCAAAAACTAGATGCGGCTCTTGCTACAGCAGTGAATGATGTTCAAAATTCAGAAAAACCGAGTTTGACGGTTTTTATTCATACTGAACCAATTTTAAACTCGGCTGCAACTGCTGTTTTAGAAAGTTTAGGCGTTAGTGGTGTTAGCAATGGCAAAGATATTTTCACGGCAACACTGTCAGCAAAGGCCATTTCCCAGTTGTCAGAGCAACCTTGGGTGAAGTATTTGAAGCGATCGCAGCAATTAGGTTTGGTTAATAAGAGAATACCTAAAGGTAAGTTGGGTGTTTAATGGGTATTGCCTAACCCTACACTAGGTGCAATACGGTTCAGTTAAGAATATTTTCACATCTGCTGCTATTATTTTTTTGACATCATTATTTTAGAGCGAACTTCTTCGCGTTTTTCCCCCATGACATCAATATAGTAACGTTCCGGTGATAATACTGCTTGGATTTGTTTTTTCTCAACGATCCATGAGAGATAATTGAGCGCAATCTGCCTTTTTTCAATACGTTGTTTCTCAGAAACTGCCTCTACTTGAAGGTTATTCGCCCAAGCTATTTTATCTTCAAGTTGCGGTGGTCGCAGTTCTTCGATTCCCACATCTTGCGGTGAGGTAACCAGCAGAAACTCGATAAACTCCTGGAAGCCAACAAACGCCAGTTGACAAATTAGCTGCTGACTAAATTTTCCCCAGAAATAGCCACCGTGGACATCTGGTGTATTGTTACGAAAATATGCCCAACCGAGTTGCACATACTCTAAAAACGTTAAGGGCGAGGTTTGTTTGTCCAGAATCATCATGTAGCGATCGCGATTAGGTGCATTAGCATAATTTGTGCGCTCTTTGTATTCTGTACAATCAAAGTAAGTAAATAAGCTAGCTAACGACTCCCGATCTTTAATTGCTGTGGTAACTGTGGACTGATATTCTTGATTAGCTGGATCTAATCCCTGGTTTTGCACTTTATTCAAGACATTAATTTCTAAATAATCAAGTAATGAATTAATCTCATCTAACGGCTTGCATAAGTTCCGATCCTTCCAGTTGACAATTCCATACTTACTCTCAGATTGCCCTCTCACCTTATTTAACTTACTGCTGTGATAGCTATTGGAACGAACAGTCACATTACCTAGCCGATACCCTTGTGTTTGGGTCTTTGCTGGAAAGGAAAAATAATTAGCAGCCGTAGAAGCAAGACGTAGAGCTAAATCTCCTTCGTTACTGAATAGATACGCCTCTTCAAATCTTCGTAACGATGACCGTAAGAAATTGGATCTTCCAGAAGTAATTGCTAGTGCGGGAATATCTGGTGCTATCAGAATTAAACGACCTAAACTAAAAACTTGCCCGATTCTTGAAGAGGGTCTTTTCCCGGCTTTTTTGTCATTGATGTTTCCTACAGAATTAGAGTCAAAGACATCAGAGAGAATTCGGACTGCTTGTGTAGTTACTTGACTACCCAAACTATGCCCAATGAAGGAGAGTTTTATCGGGTGTTCTTTCCAATAGGTTTGAGCCTTATCCTCTGATTGATCTTCCTGAAGGCAGCATTCCATCAAACCTTTATCTAGTTGGCGAATCAGTTCAACCAAATCGTGAACTCCGTAGTTGATTGCTCGATAAGAGTCACGAAAATATACAATTACGCGCAAAATAATCAGGCTGAAAACAATACCAAATCCGAATGTTCCTAAAATAATGGGAGCAACGAAAATTGGGGAAGATAACCAGAAGAACAGTAAAACAGATGCGATCGCCACAATTAAGCTTCCCCATAGCAGAACCTTCAGTAGAAAGGGTAAAGTGCTTAGGGAAGTAGTAATATTTTGGACTTTAATAGTTTCCGAAGGCCAGCGATAACCAAGAAACACTAAACTATCTGACTTTTGAGAAATTAAGGCATCACTGTTAATATACTTACAAAGTTTTTGATAATTTTTCCAAATTCCATCTGCGATCGCCTCATTGCTTACGGGTGATGTAGTTAAATCACTATCTGCACCTCCTGTGTTATATCCATGAATAGCAATTACTATCCCTAGTTCCTCAGAATTTTTGGGGAGTTTTTTACTTTTTGTATAAAGGAGATCGATTATCGTTTGAATGGTTGGGCGCGTATTATCTTCTTTGATATCTTGTAAATCTTCTACGTTGGCTCGTGCTGTACTGCGGATCAGGTATCCTGGAATTCCTTGGGGTGCTGGAGCATTGGTTGGCTCAATAAACAAGTTATCTACTAAAATATCCATACACTACTTCTTATCGCAATCCTAAATGCTTTGTTAAATTTGTGAGAGCATTATAATTAATTTGACTACTAAGTAAGTATTGACAAGAATTAAGTTTAGTAAATCTCATCGTTACACAACTTTTTTTATCCGCCATCTATTAATTTCTCATAAAATTTTACAGACAAATTTATACAATTGTTTACTATTACTAATTCAAGCAAGAGCCAATCATTGAAATTCCCTTTTGATAATACCTTTGTACTATGAAATAGCGTAGGCGTACCCCGCCGCAGGCATCGCACTTTCCTCGTTGCGTAATTTCTATGTAAAATTCATCCCTAAGAATCAGACGATCCCCCTTACGTGTGGTGGCAGACAGTCCTAAACTGAGAGTGAGAGTTGAAAGGCAGTCGGGAGACATTTTGTGAAAAACGTATTATCAATCATCCTTGGTGGTGGCGCGGGTACTCGGCTTTACCCGCTAACCAAACTCCGCGCTAAACCAGCAGTACCAGTAGCCGGGAAGTATCGCCTAATCGATATCCCTGTCAGTAACTGTATCAATTCCGAAATATTCAAAATCTACGTCCTGACACAATTCAACTCAGCTTCCCTGAATCGTCACATCGCCCGTACCTATAACTTTACTGGCTTCAATGAAGGCTTTGTGGAAGTGCTAGCGGCACAACAAACACCAGAAAACCCTAACTGGTTCCAAGGTACAGCCGATGCTGTACGTCAGTATTTGTGGTTAATGGAAGAATGGAATGTAGAAGAATATCTCATCCTCTCAGGCGATCACCTCTACCGCATGGATTATCGCCACTTTATCCAGCGCCACAGGGAAACAGGCGCTGATATTACTCTCTCAGTCATCCCCATTGATGAGCGCCGCGCCTCAGATTTTGGCTTGATGAAAATTGACGATTCTGGTAGGGTAATCGATTTTAGCGAAAAACCCAAAGGTGAAGCATTACTCCAAATGCAAGTTGATACAAGTGTACTGGGATTATCAAAAGAACAAGCCAAGCAACAGCCTTACATCGCCTCAATGGGGATTTATGTCTTTAAAAAAGATGTTTTGTTTAAGTTGTTGAGAGAAGGCATAGAAAGGACTGATTTCGGTAAAGAAATTATTCCTGATGCCTCTAAAGATTACAACGTTCAAGCTTATCTATTTGATGACTATTGGGAAGATATTGGAACAATTGAGGCATTTTATCATGCCAATCTAGCCCTGACTCAGCAGCCCCAGCCACCTTTTAGTTTCTACGATGAACAGGCACCAATTTATACCCGCGCCCGGTACTTACCACCGAGTAAACTTTTAGATTGCCAGGTAACAGAATCAATTATTGGCGAAGGTTGTATTTTGAAAAATTGCCGCATTCAACACTCAGTATTGGGAGTACGATCGCGGATTGAATCTGGCTGCCTCATTGAAGAATCTTTGCTCATGGGTGCAGATTTTTACCAAGCTTCTGTAGAACGCCAATCCAACGTAGAACAAGGTGACATTCCTGTAGGTATTGGTGCTGACTCGATTATTCGCGGTGCCATCATTGATAAAAACGCCAGCATCGGTCATGATGTCAAAATTATCAATAAAGATAACGTGCAAGAAGCTGACCGCGAAAATCAAGGTTTCTACATCCGCAGTGGCATCGTGGTTGTGCTGAAAAATGCTGTCATTCCCGATGGAACCATCATTTAGTCAGTAGAGACGCGATTAATCGCGTCTCTACAATAGTCATTAGTCATTAGTCATTGGTTAATAGTTACAAGGACAAAGGACAAAGGACTAATGACTAAACTAATTTTGTTAATTGGTCTTCCAGGTAGCGGTAAGTCAACTTTCGCTAAACAATTGCTAGCAGAATGCCCCCAGATGCCACTGATTTCTACAGATGGTATTCGGGGGCAACTGTTCGGTTCCCAAGCCATTCAAGGGCCGTGGCAGGTGATTTGGAAAGAAGTAAGAAGGCAATTTCAGCAAGCTATTTCTACAAAAAATACAGCTATTTTCGATGCCACCAATGCCCAGCGCCGTCATCGCCGTGAAGTTATTGCTTTAGCCCGTGACTTGGGTTTTACCCACATTACGGGAATTTGGGTGGATACGCCAGTGTGGCTGTGTTTAGCACGGAATAAAAGGCGATCGCGCCAAGTTCCTGAAGAAATTATCTTGCGGATGCACCGTCAACTCCGAGATGCCCCCCCAAGTCTGGAAGAAGGACTAGACAACCTGATCCGCTTATCAGAAAAATCGAAGTACGGAAATTGCGATTCCTTGTTGAGCGAGAACCACACTTGAATTTCTATATTCTTTGTTAATTTAAAGTCAGATTCTCTTTGCTTGGCACTATACCAGGCAAACTAACATCTTTTATCTTAAAAAAAACATAACAGGAATTTCTATAGGAGGCTGGTAGATAGATGGCTGCAACCAACTACAAAGACTATTACGCAATTTTGGGAGTTAGTAAGAATGCTACTCAAGAGGAGATTAAGCAAGCCTTTCGTAAACTAGCCCGCAAATATCACCCTGACGTCAACCCAAATAACAAACAGGCAGAAGCACGCTTTAAAGAAGTTAGCGAAGCCTACGAAGTTGTGTCAGACCCAGATAAACGCAAAAAATACGATCAATTCGGTCAATATTGGAAACAGGCTGGTCAAGGTTTCTCATCTGGCGGCGCTGGTGTTGATATGGGTGGCTTTGACTTCAGTCAATACGGCAATTTCGATGAGTTCATTAATGAGCTGCTAGGACGCTTTGGTGGTGCTACGCCTCGTGGTGGGCGACAAAGTTACGCACAACAGAATAATAATTACTCAAATTACTCACAAAGTTACTCTTACACCAATACCACAGGTGGGACGACGAGTGGTTTTAGCGGCAACTTTAATGATTATGGGTTTGGTGATGCAAGTACGGGTACTTCCCAAGATAGTGAAGCTGTAATTGCTCTAACTTTTTCTGAAGCATTTAACGGTGTGCAAAAGCGCTTCAGTTTAGGTAACGAAACAATTGATGTTCGTATCCCATCTGGGGCTAAACCTGGTACTCGTCTGCGCGTGCGAGGTAAAGGTCAAATTAACCCGATGACTCAACAACGAGGGGATTTATATTTAAAAGTTGAATTTCAGCCCCACTCGTTCTTCCAAATGGAAGGCGATAACTTGGTGTGCGAAGTGCCAATCACGCCAGATGAAGCTACTTTAGGAGCGTCTATTGATGTACCCACTCCCGATGGTTTAGTTAATGTCAAGTTACCAGCAGGAGTGCGTTCTGGTCAATCGCTGCGTTTACGTGGCAAAGGTTGGCCCCTCGCCAAGGGTGGACGCGGCGATCAGCTGGTGAAGGTGGCGATCGCACCACCAAAAGACCTCAGCCAGGAAGAGCGGGAATATTATGAAAAAATCCGGGCTATACGTACTTATAATCCCCGCAGTCATTTGCAGCAAGTCAAGCTGTAAAAATTTAGCTTTGTAGAGATGGGAAATTTACCGTCTCTACATTGACTAGCGATGAATTTGCTGCGTGTTTCTCGCTACTACGATGGACTTCAACGCTTCCATTGCTTCTGGTGTAGCCTCGGTAGCTTGCCAACTTGTCCGTGCAGCTAACCGATCGTGCCAAGCATTTACCTTTGGATAATTACTTAAGGAAATGCCTACTTCTGGCAGCCATATTACTACAGTTCCAGCTACAACCTCAGCTAAAGTTAGGTTTTGACTACCAAAGTAAGGGCGATCGTCAAGTAAATTCTCAAAAAGCTTCAGCACTGTTGAAATTTTTTGCTTTGCCTGCTCGATTTTTTCTGCATCTTCCCCAGGTAAGCCCAATACCTGAGGTAAAAACGTGGTGGTTGCTGGCAAAAGCTCATTTACAGTTACTAGTTGTACCATGCGTGCGATCGCTAAATCCTTGGCATCTTTAGGCAACATCGCAGGTGTGGGATATTTTGCCTCTAAATAGTCCAAAATTGCCAAAGATTCCACTACTTTAAAGCCATCATCCACCAAAGCTGGAATATGATGGAAAGGACTAATTGCTAAAAACTCTGGTTTAAACTGCTCCCCATCCAGTTTTATCTCTACTAATTCAAACTCAAGTTCTTTTTCCAGCAGAGTAATCCAGACACGGCGGGAGTTAGGAGAAATCGACGAATGATAAAGGGTTAGCACCATAAAACCTCACAATTTCATGAGTAGGGTGGGCATTACCATTTACACATTACACTCAATTGAATTGTTTTAATAAAGTCTCAACACTAGCATTGTGATCCAAAAAAGAAAATAAATGCCAGTATTGGAGTTTTCCTTCTTTATCTAATACGAACTGTGCTGGCAAAGGCGCTCCCAGTGCTTGTCCTACTTGATAGTTACGAAAAACTCGACAACTAGGATCGCTCAATAACGGCATTTTTAAACCTAAATCCCTCACAACAATTTGACTTTGCCGTTCATCGGTACTAGTAATCATTAAAACTTCTATACCACGATTTTTAAACTGCTCGTAGTTTTCTTTTAAAGCTTTGATGTGAGGAAAACAAAAGGGGCAATATTGTTTTTCAGTAAAGATGCGAGTAAAGGCAAGTAAGACTGGTTGCTTGCCTTTATAATCAGACAATTTTACTAAAGTTCCGTTAGTAATATCTGGCAGTTGAAAATCTGGCGTTCCTACCCCCAACCTGAGTTTATTTGTCGCTGGAACTGGTAAAAAATTACGGAAGAAGCGCTCATTTAATAAGCCACTAAAATCAGTTGAAGTAAGCATAATACTATTTTGGATTTTGGATTTTGGATTGTCAAAGAGTTATTGATAATTAATTTTTGGCATTTTATCTGTTATAACCATTGTTAAGATTGGTATATTTTCAATAATGATTATTTAAATACTATTTTATTAAAAAACCACAGATAGATACCGAGGTTGACACTGTTTAATGTGTATCTCTGTTATCTGTGGTTTTCGTTGATTTCAACTCCAACAGGATGGATTACGAAATTTAGACAGCAGAGAAGTAGACTTTAGACTTCACTGGGTCAGGATTCATTGTCTTGTCACCAGGTTGCCAACCAGCTGGGCAAACTTCGTCAGGGTGAGACTGAACATACTGAATTGCTTGCAGTGTCCGCAGGGTTTCATCAACGCTGCGACCAAAAGCTAGGTTGTTGATGGTGGCGTGCTGTATAATACCATCTTTATCGATGATGAACAGACCACGCAAGGCAATGCCTGCTGCTGGGTCAAGAACGTTGTAAGCGGCGCTAATCTCTTTTTTAATGTCAGAGACTAGAGGATAATTCAGGTCGCCGACACCACCAGACTTACGATCTGTTTGAATCCAAGCGAGGTGGGAGAATTCACTATCAACAGAAGCTCCAAGGACTTCAGTATTGATTTTCTTGAATTCTTCGTAGCGATCGCTAAATGCTGTAATTTCAGTGGGACAAACAAAGGTAAAGTCTAGTGGGTAGAAAAACAGGATGACATACTTACCGCGATAATCGGAAAGTTTGATTGTCTTAAATTCCTGGTCTACCACAGCCGTTGCTGTGAAATCGGGAGCTTGTTGACCAACGCGGAGGCTTCCTTCGGTTCCGTAAGTAAGGGACATTAACCTAATTCTCCTTTATCGGTTTAGTAGCGTTGTAATTTGGGTTAAGTAAAACTCACCCATCCACGCTCTCACAGTTTAATTACGATCTGTTACGACTATATCATACTCATAACGATTTTGAGTAGCAAATGCTTGATTTAGATACAAGAGAATGGTTGCTTACCAATGGCTTAGGAAGTTTTGCCAGTGGTACAGTTTCGGATGTCCGCACACGTACTTATCACGGTTGGCTGTTTGCCGCTACAAAGCCTCCTTCTGAGCGCACTCTGCTGTTTTCGCACCTAGAAGCTAGCTTGGAAATATTAGGGAACGTTGTAGCATTGGGAACAAATTTTTGGGGTAACGGTCAGATTGAGCCGACAGGCTACGAATTGCTACGCTGTTTTGATATTAACCCAGTTCCAAAATGGATTTGGGGTCAAGATAACTGGCAGTTAACTAGACAATTAGTGATGCCCTATGGTTGGGGAGGGAGTGGGGAATGGGGAGTAGGGAGTAGGGAAGAGAATCATAGTACAGACGCGATTAATCGCGTCTCTGACCACTTTCGATTTTGCCATCGAACTTTAATCCAATATCGCTACGAGGGAAGCGATACAGCGATTTTACGACTGCGACTGCTGATAGCAGAACGTAACTTTCATCACCAGCAAACTGCTAATCCAGGATTACAGTTCTCACAATTGCTTGGAGAACAGCAAATCTGTCTGCAAGCAAAAAATTCTAGAAATTTCGGTATACCTTGGCACTTGCGCTGGACACAAGGAAGGTATCAAACAGATGCAGTTTGGTATTGGAATTATGGATTGCCTGAGGAGACAAAACGGGGATTAGGTGACAAAGAAGACCTATACAGTCCTGGTTACTTGATAGTTACACTGCAACCAGGAGATACAGTCACTCTAGAAGCGCGAGTAGGTTTTCCTGATTCGACGGCAGGTGTTCTCACCGATGAAAGCTTTGCAGAAGCATTAGAAAGAGAGCAAAAACGGCTCTCCCAGATTTTTGGATGGAGTCAAGGAGGCAGAGGAGCAGGGAGCAGGAAGCAGGGAGAAAGAGAGAATTTTACCCTCTGCTCCCTACACCCCGTCCCTCTGCCTCTTTTCAATGCCCAATGCCCAATGCCTAATGCCCAATTTACAATTTGGCAACACCTACTTAAAGCAAGCGATCAGTTTATCGTCTATAGAGCTTCAATTCCAGGCCCTACGGTCATTGCTGGTTATCACTGGTTTAATGACTGGGGACGCGACACATTAATTGCTTTACCTGGGTTGGCACTAGTTCCCCGGCGCTTTGACTTGGCAAAAGGAGTATTGCGGACTTTTGGGCATTATTGCCGCCACGGTTTGATTCCTAATGCATTTCTTGATGTCAGTGGAGAACCAATTTATAACAGTATTGATGCGGCATTGTGGTGGATTGAAACTTTAGGACTTTATTTAGAAGCTACCCAAGACTGGGAATTTTTAGCAGATCAATTCCCTTTAGTACAGCAAATCTACAAAGCATTTGTCGGTGGTACACATTTCAATATCCAGATCGATGCCACCGATGGGTTAGTTAGTTGGGATGCCCCTGGTTTAGCCCTTACCTGGATGGATGTAGTAATTGGCGCATACCCCGTCACTCCCCGTTACGGTAAGCCAGTTGAAATCAATGCACTATGGTATTCTGCTTTATGTTGGCTGAGTCAGTGGGCAGAACGATTGAGCCAGCTTGAGTATGGCTCGTCAGTGCGCCTCACGAAGCAAGCACAGCGTTATGCTCAACAAGCAGAACATGTAAAAATCTCACTGCAAAAATTCTGGAATCCTCAACTGGGTTATTTGTACGATACTATTGAGCCGGACGATCGCCGGAATTTTCAAATTCGTCCTAATGCCGTTTTGGCGCTGTCGCTGCACCATTGCGCCTTTTCCGAACAGCAAGGGTGTCAAGTATTAGATTTGGCAACTGTCAGCTTACTTACCCCCTATGGTCTTCGCAGTCTCGATCCAGGAGATCCCGAATACAAAGGGAGATATGAGGGTAATCAAGAACAACGCGATCGCGCTTATCACCAAGGCACTGTTTGGGCTTGGCTAATTGGGCCGTATATTCGGGCTTGGCAACGTTTTTATCCAGAGCGATCGCTGCCTTTTGATTGGCAACCTCTGCTAGATCACTTCTTATTTGACGCTTGTCTTGGTTCTATTTCTGAGATTTTTGATGGCGATGCACCTCATAAGCCCAGAGGTGCGATCGCTCAAGCTTGGTCAGTTGCCGAAGTCATCCGCCACATTAAATAATACTGAATATAATCTTCTTGACCAACGAACTTCTAACCTGCTGAAAATATTGGCTGCTCACATCTTAATTATCAAGAACATGAATCTACCAATCAACTCATGAGCGAGGAACGAGAAAGAGCCGATAATGATTCCCCCTGGAAAGAAATCCTAGAAGCTTACTTCCCACAAGCAATGCAATTTTTCTTTCCGCAAACAGCAGCACTAATTAATTGGAAACGTCCCCACGAGTTTCTTGATAAGGAATTTCAACAAATAGTTCGGGAAGCAGAACTTGGTAGAAGATATGCAGATAAATTGGTCAAAGTCTGGCAAATTCAAGGAGAGGAAATTTGGTTGTTGATTCATGTCGAAATTCAGGCAAAATCAGAAGATAATTTTGCTCAAAGGATGTTTTCTTACAACCTACGAATTTTTGACAAATTTGCTAAACCAGCCATTAGCCTAGCAATCTTGTGCGATGCTGACTCGACTTGGAGACCAAATCAATACAGTTATAATTATCCCGATTGTAGTCTGCATTTTAGATTTGGAACCGTCAAGCTGCTCGATTATCAAAATCGATGGACAGAGTTAGAAAATAGCGATAATCCCTTTGCGACGGTAGTAATGGCACATTTGAAAACCCAACAAACTACTAAACAGTTGGGAGAAAGGAAAACGTGGAAATTTAGTTTAATTCGGCGATTGTATGAACAAGGGCTGCAAGAAAGGGATATTCGTAATCTCTATCGTTTTATCGATTGGGTTATGATTTTACCAAAAGGATTAGAAGCAGAATTTTGGCAGGAGTTTAAACAATTCGAGCAGGAGCGTACCATGAGTTACATTACCACAGGCGAACGCATTGGCTACGAGCGAGGTAAGCAGGAAGGACAACAGGAACAAGCACAAACACTTGTACTACGACTGCTACAAAAACGGGTAGGAGAGTTACCACAACAGGTTCGAGAACAGATTCAGGGTCTTTCTCTAAAACAATTGGAAGCACTGGGTGAGGCTTTGTTAGATTTTAGTGCGATCACTGATTTGCTCAACTGGCTACAAACTCATCAAACAGTTAGTGCTGAGTCCTAACTATTAGAGGTTAAACCTGCCTCTTTACCGCTTAATTGCTAGTATTAACTATGAAAAGTAGGTCATCTATATAAAATATGTCTTAACTCATGCCGAATATGACAAAGACTCCTGGAAAAATGACCCTTACTTTTAACTCAGACATTTACAGCCACTTACTCTCTCAACATCAACCTCGGATTATCAAGACAGAAGAGAAAAACGATAAGTTTTTAGAAACTGTTTAATAACTGCTTTCTCGTTCTCATCTGACTCCTGAAGAAGATGCTTTGTTGAAATTATTGGTAAAACTGATTGAGAATTTTGAAGATAATCACTATCAGCTTAATGTTTCAACACCTTATTCAAGACTCTTGCATTTGATGGAAGCTAGGGGTTTGAAACAAGCTGATTTGGTAGAAATTCTAGGTTCTAGCAAGATTGTTCCTAAAATCATGAATAGCGACCTAGAAATAATGAAAGAACAAGCTGAGGCTTTGTGTAAGTTTTTTCACGTTGAACCAAGCTTGTTTATTTTAGAATAAGCGATCGCTTTTTTTAAGTGAAACCTAGTTCAGAGATAATAGGCGATTATTCATTTAGCCCAATTTAACGGCTATGAAAGCTTTTGGCTATTATATTGATAGATTATAATTTACTTTGTATGATTATTAACTAAAATGTTGTATATACTTATAACAAGTATAAAAAACTAAAGAGCCATTTAAGATGCCAAAAGATAGCCCAAAAGTTAGCCTAGATGCACTTATACCTAGAGAAGCATTTGAGGTTCAAGGACAGCAATCTCAAATGATACTCAATAATATTCCTATGATACAAATTCGTAATTTAGAGCAAAAAGATTTTTTCTATCCATTTTTACGAAAACCTGATTTTCAACGAGAAACTAATGAGTGGGATGCTCAGAAAATATGTGATTTTATTGAAAGTTTTTTAAATGGTGATTTAATACCAGCCGTTATTCTTTGGAGAAGTGATAGTGGTTATTTTTTCGTAATTGATGGTTCACATAGGCTAAGTGCTTTAATAGCCTGGATAAATGATGATTATGGTGATAAAAATATTTCCAATAAATTTTATGATGGATATATCACAGAAGAGCAAAAAAATGCTGCTCAGGAAGTTAGAAAACTAATTAAGGATAAGATAGGCTCTTACCAAGATTATGAATTATCAACACAGCATCTAGATAAAATAGATCAAAAAACACTTGAGAGAGCAAGAAATTTGGGCAGTTTGGGTATCCAACTTCAGTGGGTTGGCGGTAATGCATCTAAAGCAGCAGATTCATTTTTCAACATTAATCAAAAAGCAGCGCCTATTAGTCCAACTGAAATGCGTTTATTAAAGGCTAGGAATAAACCTAATGGTGTTGCTGCTCGTGCAATTATGAGAAGTGGTAATGGCCATAAATATTGGTCAGAGTTCTCACAGGATAAACAAGAAAAAATTGAAAAACTCGCTCAAGAAATACATCAACTTCTTTTTGAGCCTAAGCTTAAAAATCCTATAAAAACTACAGATGTTCCAATGGTAGGAAATCTATCAACTTCACAGAAAAATGAATTTATCTTAGAATTTGTCAATATAGTTAACAATATAGAAGCAGAAAATGAACTGGATTTGAATGATGATCCAACAGGGGAAAATACTGTAAAATTCTTAACGAATTGTCAAAAACTAGCCCAGAGAATCAATACTAATGATCCTTCATCTCTTGGGCTTCACCCATTGATATATTTCTATACTCACGATAGTCGATATAGAATAGGTTCATTTTATGGTGTTGTTAGCTTGGTATTATATTTAGGAAAAAATAAATCTTATAATAAATTTATAAAATGCAGAAAAGATTTTGAATTTGTGATTTGGCAACATGATGATATAGTTCCACAAATTGTAAGTAAAAGTAGTGCCGTCAAGGCACGAGAAAAAGTTAAAGATTTTTATTTAACAATAGTTGAAAAATTAACACAAGGTGTAGATAAAAAAACTGTTATGAAAGAGATAGTATCCGAGAAAAATTTTGGTTCCTTAAAAATGAAATCTAGAGTTAACACAAGTGAAACTCAAAGTAAAACTTTTTCACGAGAAACCAAAGCAGCAGCTTTTATCAGAGATGCTTTACCTAAAGTTCAAAGATGTAAAATCTGTGGTGGCTATCTTCACAGTCACTCTATATCTATAGATCACAAAACAAGAAAAGAAGATGGTGGCTTAGGTAATTTAGATAATGCACAGTTAACTCACCTATACTGCAATACAACATTCAAAAATTAAAGATTCTCAAACTAGGCATAAAATTTAGAGATAGGATGCTTTAGTTTTATGTAATACACATTACTTGGAAAAGACTAAGATTTCATCGCCGGATACTGTTTTAAAACCTGCTTTAAATATTGCCCAGTATAAGACCTGGGATTTTTTGCAACTTCCTCCGGTGTACCCACAGCAATCAATTCTCCTCCTTTGTCGCCACCTTCTGGCCCCAAATCTATTACCCAATCAGAACAACGAATTACATCTAAGTTATGTTCAATTACTAATATTGAATTACCTTTATCTACCAATCTTTGCAACACATCTAATAATTTGTGGACATCATAAAAAGATAACCCTGTTGTCGGTTCATCTATTAAATAAAGTGTCTTACCTGTGGCGCGTCGAGATAATTCTGTTGCCAATTTCACCCGTTGCGCTTCACCACCTGATAAGGTAGTCGCAGGTTGTCCTAGTTGGACATAACCCAAACCAACATCAAATAAAGTTTGCAAACGCGCGATCGCTTTGGGTATATTCTGGAAAAAGTCTAAACTTTCCTCAACTGTCATTCTTAGAACATCAGATATAGACTTATCTTTATACTTCACCTGCAATGTTTCGCGGTTGTATCTTGCACCCTTACAAATTTCGCATTGTACGTAAACATCAGGGAGAAAGTTCATTTCAATCACATTCACACCCTGTCCGCTACAAGCTTCGCAACGTCCACCTTTAACGTTGAAGGAAAATTGTCCAGGTTTGTAACCTCTAGCTTTTGCTTCTACTGTTTGGGAAAATACATCCCGAATCGCATCGAAAATTCCTGTGTAAGTTGCAGGGTTGGAACGTGGTGTGCGTCCAATGGGAGATTGATCGATAACGATCGCTTTATCAATCGCATTCAATCCCTGGATTTTATCCAAATGTCTGGGTAAGGGAACTTTCTTAGTTAAATGATGTTGCAGAGATGGATATAGTAATTCGTTAATCAGTGTAGATTTTCCAGAACCAGACACACCAGTGATGGAGACGAGTTTACCTAGCGGAATGTCTACATCTATATTCTGTAAATTGTTGCGATGAGCATTTTTAATTCCCAAACTGCGCCCATTTCCTTCTCGGCGTTCTGCTGGTGTGGTAATTACTCGCCTCCCTGATAAATATGCACCCGTCAAAGAATCTTCTGCTGCTAATAACGCCTGAAAATCACCTTGGGCGATAATATTTCCGCCGTGAATTCCTGCACCGGGGCCAATATCAACAATGTGGTTAGCTGCGCGAATTGTTTCTTCATCGTGTTCAACAACAATTAATGTATTACCCAAATCGCGCAATTTCGTTAAGGTTTTGAGCAACCTACCATTATCTCGTTGATGCAAACCAATACTTGGTTCATCTAAAACGTAGAGAACTCCTGTTAAACCAGAACCAATTTGCGTTGCTAGACGAATTCGTTGGGCTTCGCCACCAGAAAGGGTCATGGCGGGACGGTCAAGGGTGAGATAATCTAAACCTACATCCAACAAAAATTGCAATCTAGCTTTGATTTCTCGGAGAACTAAATCAGCAATTTGTAACTGGCGATCGCTCAACTTAAATTGCTCAATTCTCTCCCGACAATCCCGAATTGATACGGTAGTTAATTCTAAAATTCCATATTGTCCCAACTTCACAGCCAAGGCTTCCGGTTTTAACCGTTTTCCCTTACAAACCTCACACGGTTGATCGATTAAATACTGCTCTAATTTTTGTTTAATTAATTCCGAACCACCTTCATATTGCCGTTGCAAAATTGGAATAGCACCTTTAAAACTCTGCTTTCTTTTTGCTTCTGCGGCTCGTTCATCTTTCTCTCCAAACAAAATAATTTGTTGTTGTTCTTCTGTCAGCTTGCTCCAATTTGTTTGTAACTCAAATCCATAAATCTGTCCCACACTATAAAGTAATTCCAAGTAATAAGAATTATCTTTTTCTGACCAAGGCGCGATCGCAGCATAAACTGGCGCTTCCCAGTCGGGTACTATCAAGTCTGGTGCAAATCTTCTTAAAGTCCCGATTCCGTGACAGTGCGGACAAGCACCATAAGGCGAGTTAAACGAAAACAATCGCGGCGATAATTCCTCCATTACCGCCCCATGTTCTGGACAAGCAAAATTTTCTGAAAATACTAATTCTTCTTCTTTTTCTTGTCCGTCGTCACCAAGTAGACTCACCAGAATGGCTGCAATCCCACCCGATTGCTTGAGACACGTAGACAAAGAATCAACCAAACGCTCCTGGATATCAGCCTTTTTCACCAATCGGTCAATTACCACTTCGATGGTGTGGGTAAAGTTTTTATCCAATTCAATGGAATCTGACAGTTCGCGGATCTCGCCATTGATCCGCACGCGGACAAAACCTTGAGAAGCCAGACTTGACAAAAGCTTACGATGTGTGCCCTTTTTCCCCCTGACAACGGGTGCAAGAATTTGGAAGCGAGTACGATCTGGTAATTCCATGATGCGATCGCACATTTCATCGATTGTCTGGGGTGCAATACAGCGATCGCATATCGGACAATGGGGTTCGCCAGCCCGACCAAACAACAGCCGCAAATAGTCGTAAATCTCCGTCACCGTACCCACAGTGGAACGGGGGTTATGAGACGTTGACTTTTGGTCAATAGAAATTGCTGGACTTAAGCCTTCAATGGCTTCTACATCCGGCTTATCCAGTTGTCCTAAAAATTGTCGTGCGTAGGCGCTGAGGGATTCCACATAGCGACGCTGCCCTTCAGCAAAAATGGTATCAAAGGCTAGGGAAGACTTACCAGAACCAGAAACGCCAGTGAATACGATTAGGCGATCGCGTGGCAATTCCAAATCAATATTCTTCAGATTATGCTGCCTAGCACCCCGAATCCGAATGGTATTCTGGCTGTTGTGGCTGGGGTAGGGAAGATGTCCATTCAAGGATGCTGCTAGCTGTTTGTCTGACATATTGGGCGGCAAAGAGGGAGTTTCTTATGAAACAGTCCTTAATAATACTATCTTTAATCGGTTTATTGTAGAACAATAGTACTGTTTTAATTAGTTCTCGTTCCAGATTTATGGCGCAGATATCCTTAAGAGTCTGCTAATTTGGAAGCATCCTGATTTAAATCCTTCTGAGGGCGAAGCTATGGTATCGCAAATCCAACCGCCGACCCAGCCAGAGGTCATCTACCCAGATAGTGACGGACAACCAGTGGCTAATAATACCATACAGTTTGGCTGGATTGTAGAAATTAAGCAGAATATAGAGTGGCTATTTGCCGACGATCCAAATGTATTTGTCGCCGGGGATTTGTTTTGGTATCCGGTAGAGGGACGTAACAAAATTGTTAACGCCCCAGATGTGATGGTGGTATTGGGTAGACCAAAAGGCGATCGCTTATGCTACCAACAATGGAAAGAGGAGGGAGTTGCGCCGCAAGTGGTGTTTGAAATTCTTTCTCCCAGCAACACACAAACTGAAATGGACAAGAAATTACTTTTCTATGACCGCTATGGGGTGGAAGAGTACTACATTTACGATCCTGAGCGAAATAATTTGCATGGATGGTTGCGTAGCGAAGATGGGTTAGATGTCATCCCCCAAATGGAAGATTGGGTCAGTCCTCGGTTGAAAATTCGGTTTGCTCCATCACCAGAGGGTTTGCAGCTATATCGCCCTGATGGAGAACGGTTTTTAAATTATACAGAAATTTCTCGCAACGCCGAGCAAGAAAGGCAACGAGCAGAACAAGAACGCCAACGGGCGGAACTTGCAGAACAAGCCAGAAGAGATGCCATACCCCGATTATTGCAAATGGATTTGAGCATCGAACAGATTGCCCAAGCTTTGGGATTGTCAGTGGAAGAAGTGCGAACCCTTGCTCAGGAGTAATGCGGTATGCAATTTTTTAATCGGGTCATTAGAAATTGAAGTTGTATTTGAGATATTCTGAATCATGCTAGCCAATGCAGCCACCCATGATGTCGCCTGGGAAAAGTTACCTGATGATTTTGTTTTAGACAACGAGCCAGTCGATAACATTAATCAGCCACTCTTGGCTGCTGCTTTAACAGAAAGCTTAGAACTTGCTGGCAGATTAACCACCGATGCTTTAACCCTCACTCACTACGGTATCTGCGCCAACTTGAATAATCGATTTGTGGTCAAAGCGCCAGATTGGGGATATGTACCATCAATTCGAGTCTCACGAGAAGAAGTGAAGCGCAGTTATACGCCACGACTCCAAGGTGATATTCCGCTAATTGTAATGGAATTTCTCTCAGATACCGAAGGTGGAGAGTATTCGAGTAAACCGACCTATCCCCCAGGTAAATGGTTTTATTATGAGCAGATTTTACAAGTGCCAAACTATGCCATTTTTGAACCAGATAGCGGAGTTTTAGAAGTTTATCGGCGAGATGATTTAGGAAATTATGAACTGCAAACACCAGATGCAAATAATCGTCACTGGATTGCCGAAATGAACTTGTTTTTAGGCGTATGGCAAGGAAGCCGAGAAAACCGCACAGGTTATTGGTTACGTTGGTGGGATGACAATGGCGAATTATTACTGTGGGGTTTGGAGTTAGCAGCAAAAGAACGCCAGCGTGCAGAGAGATTAGCTGTTCAGTTAAAAGCGCTGGGAGTGGAACCGGAGGTTTAACTCGGAACTTCGACCTTTTTACTCGGCCGTTCGTGTTCAGAACTCGGAACTTCGACCTTTTTGCTCGGCCGTTGGTGTTCGGAACTCGGAAGTTCAACCTTTTTGCTCGGCCGTTGGTGTTCGGAACTCGGAACTTCGACCTTTTTGCTCGGCCGTTTGTGTTCGGAACTCGAAACTTCGACCTTTTTACTCGGCCGTTCGTGTTCGGAACTCGAAACGCCAGATTCAGAACTTGAATTGCGTCTTTTCATTATCAAGCGATGTCTACGACGGGTTATGACGCTCGAATACTCGCTATCGGCGTCGCCCTGCCCCTATATTTAAACTCAGCAAGGTGCTTGAAGTACAATTACTTAAAACCGTGCTGCGCCATCTCCTCAGTTTTATTCGTGTCTAAACTTGTATCTCTCTGGAAAAATTCATCAAAAAGTTTAAAGAAATATTCAAATCCTGCTTTTTCATCATGGCAGGAGAGCATAATTAGCTTTGCCCAAGAGCTAACAGTCGTTACCCCAAACTTTTTTTGCAGCCAAGGTTGAAATTCATCGTAAAATTTTTCTTCTTCTTCGGTCATGTCAATTCCTAATTCGCTGCGAGAAAATTCATAACCGACTAAAAACATAAATAAGTCACTTACAGAAGGTCGTCCTAGATACATTCCAGGTCTGGCTCTAATTTTGTCTACAACTTCTAATAGTCCACTCATATTTATTTCATCATCTACTTTGATTATTTATAGAGATTCTAACTCTTCAACAATAAATTGTTCACTTGGACAATGGAAATCACGTAACCAATCTTCCCTTGTCATCCCCTCAGCAGATAGATTATCAAAAACTAGTCCTAATACTTCTACTCCATAGTGAGTTCCATTTTCGGTAATTGATTCATTGGGATTCCAGCGATCGCTAGTTATAAAAACTTCATTTCGTCTTTTGGTTCTAAGCTGAATAATCTTACCCTCAATGCTATTTTTTGCTAACCATTGCATGACTGCCTTGGCACATTTATCACATTCAAGTAAAGGAAAGTTTACTATTATTCTGCCAATTGCTTGATAAACTTCTTGTTGTGATAACTGACTCACCCAGCCTCCCCATGATTCAGCAATTTACCAAGCGACCGCCTTTAACTCTACATTTAAGCTGTTCAAAACTGCGATCGCATTTATTTTTTAGCGAGCGATCGCCTTTAGTTCTAACCATTTAAGCTTATAAATTGCGATCGCATCTTTAATTAATTTACCAAGTGATCGCCTTTAGCTCTATATTTAAGCTTAGAATTACTGCAAAAATTAGGTTCTCAACTGCGATCGCATCTCTAATTTACCAAGCGATCGCCTTTGGCTGTAAATTTCAGCTTAGAATCACTGCAACAATTAGGTTTTAAACTGCGATCGCATCTCTAATTTACCAAGCGATCACTGTTTTTGAATATTAACTCCCCATAACTCCCTCATTTCCCCGGTTGGTGAGCGAAGTCGAACCACATCTTCCTAATCTCTACTGCCTTGGACACACCTTAACCGCACCAGGATGGCTAGCCAAATAACCCTTAAGCCAACTGCAACCCTGCACTAATAAATCATCAAGATTCAGATTCCACAATTTGATGGTGTTGTCAGAACTTGCGGAAGCTAAAGTTTTGCCATCCGGGCTAAAGACGACGCTGAAGACCAAACTGCTATGCGCAGTCAGGGTGGAAATTTCTTTGCCCGTCTCCCGATTCCACAATTTGATGGTGTTGTCAGCACTGGCGGAAGCTAAAGTTTTGCCATCGGGGCTGAACACGACGCTGTTGACCCTCTCGCTATGCCCAGTCAGGGTGGTAATTACTTTGCCCGTCTCCCGATTCCACAATTTGATCGTCTTGTCATCACTGGCGGAAGCTAAAGTTTTACCATCGGGGCTGAACACGACGCTGTTGACCCTCTCGCTATGCCCAGTCAGGGTGGTAATTACTTTGCCCGTCTCCCGATTCCACAATTTGATCGTCTTGTCATCACTGGCAGAAGCTAAAGTTTTGCCATCGGGGCTGAACACGACGCTGTTGACCCTCTCGCTATGCCCAGTCAGGGTGGTAATTACTTTGCTCGTTTCAAGATTCCACAATTTGATCGTTTTATCATTACTGGCGGAAGCTAAAGTTTTGCCATCGGGGCTGAACACGACGCTATGTTCAGTCAGGGTGATAATTTCTTTGCCCGTCTCCCGATTCCACAATTTGATCGTGTTGTCATCACTGGCAGAAGCTAAAGTTTTGCCATCCGGGCTGAAGACGACACTGTTGACCGCATCGCTATGCCCAGTCAGGGTGGTAATTACTTTGCTCGTTTCAAGATTCCACAATTTGATCGTCTTGTCAGTACTGGCGGAAGCTAAAGTTTTACCATCCGGGCTGAAGACGACACTGTTGACCGCATCGCTATGCCCAGTCAGGGTGGTAATTACTTTGCTCGTTTCAAGATTCCACAATTTGATCGTCTTGTCAGTACTGGCGGAAGCTAAAGTTTTACCATCCGGGCTGAAGACGACACTGTTGACCGCATCGCTATGCCCAGTCAGGGTGG
>NZ_JAVRBS010000046.1:0-42514 GCF_034531155.1 Nostoc sp. ChiVER01
CATTCGTTCAGAACACAAGTTCATTCGTTCAGAACACAAGTTCATTCGTTCAGAACACAAGTCCATTCGTTCAGAACACAAGTTCATTCGTTCAGAACACAAGTTCATTCGTTCAGAACACAAGTTTATTGTCGTGTAATTACTGAGCTAGTATTCCAATCTTCTTACAAGAAACACCTTTTTTTGCAAATTTTACTGAACCACGATACTGTTCCATTGAGACACTCTAGAAAGATAAAGTTTAGTAAAAAGTATGCATTAATGCTATGCCAAAAAAAAATCTCTCCCGTGCTAGAAAAAACTAAACAGAGGATAAAATCTATTTGATGGTAATTTGGTCTATTTATCAAGACGTAAAACAACCAATCTCAAACATTACCGTTTTAGGAATTACAGTATGTCCGTTCTGCTAATGTGGCATCTAATACGAATGGATTGTCATTACCTTGAAATTTTGCGATCGCATGACTGCGTTCTATTTCAGTAATATCAGGTAGGTCTTGCTGATTCCATTTACACAAAGTCTGACGCTGATTCTGAAAATAATTTCGGTCTACGCTCTCAGCCTGATTCCGATAGATGGTATAAAAGTAGAACACTGCCCTAGCTATATCCCCTTTTACTTTCTCTCTTGGCTCAAATTTGGCAGATCCTGATTCGCTAAACTCGTCAATTGCACTACTAGGAATTGTAGATTGAACAGTATCATTTCGATACCATTTCTTAGTCATTGTGTCGGCTATATCGTCGAAGGGTTTATTGCCTCGCTCACTATTGATATTTTCTCGTGCAGGAAATAGATGATGAAGGTCACTTCGGGAATTACCTTTGTCAGCACCTTTACTCTGTGGCCAAACATGTTCCGTATTTAGCCCTAATTTGTCAGCTTCCTGACTAGGATCGCCATTGCCAGTTAAACGAATTGGGTAATTGGCATAAATATCTGTCACAATCCCTGCTCGGTTATCAATAATGCCAAACATTTCGTCTCTTGCGCGATCATAATTCAAAATTTTGCTAGGCGTATACTCCTTAGCTAGTTCGTCAACTAGAGCGAATTTTGCTAATTGAGGCAATATAATTGCCGAATCACTCGCGGGAGTGGGTTGACCAACAGGAGGGATGGTGTCACTTACGGGAGGTTGGTTAACAGGAGGGATGGTGTTAGAGGTGGACTGGTTAGTAGGTAATGTAAACGCTGCAATCACCGGATCGTGGTCGCTGACAGGTCTACTAAAGCCAACATTGACATGTACAATGTCAATTTCCGGTTGAGCAACACGAGAAAGATTTTCACTGACTAACAAATGGTCAATAAGTTCAAGATTTCCACTGAATTTGAAACTAAAGCGATCGCTAAGAGGTAAACGATCAGTCAGATTTTCCAGAATGTTACCCTTCAAGGTCTTCAGAGGTAAAGAATCTGGTACATCGTTTAAATCACCCAGTACAATTACTTTGGCTTGCGGGTCAACTTGTAATAGTTGCGCTACGAATTCATTAACGATTTCGGCTTGTTTCATTCGTTGAGCGTCGGTGGGAGAACCCCCTCTTTTAGAAACAAAGTGATTCGCAATAATAAACAGTTTTTGCTCGTTAAATATAAACTCTGCCGCAAGTGGCTTACGGCTTTGCTCGAAAGCACTATTTGTAGGGTCAATGCGACCTGGGTTAAGCGAAAGGTCAAGACCATTTGACCCTTGAATAACAGCCACAGCATCTAATGAACCGCCTCTTCTAGGCAGTTTTGCTAGAGTTATCCGGCTAGGTCGAAATAATAAACCGACACGGATATTACCTCCAGGTTCTCCACCATCTTCATCGTCACGGGGCGGAATATCAACAAAATCGTATGCTGGACTACCGATGTTTTCGAGTGCAGCAATCAGTTTTTGGTAAGTCTGGTTTGCACTCACAACGTCATCATTGATTGGCCCGTTGTTATCCTGAACTTCAATTAAACTGATGACATCTGGTGCATTCAAATTATTGAGAATAATTTTGGCAATATTATCAAAACGTCGATCTTTCGGGTCTAAATTCTCGACGTTAAAACTTGCAACAGTCAATATATCCTGGGAATTTTTCAGAGATGTTGTTTCACGTTCTGAAACTGAAGGTACAGGAGTTGGCAATTGAGCTATTGGACTAGCTTGCAGTGGGCTAATCCATACAAAGAAGATGAGAGCAATACTAAGTAGTACCAATTTAAGAAATTTCATTCTCTCTTCCTATGAAGGTATTTTCTAGATTAGTCTTCTTCTTAACAGAGTTCAGTTAAGATAAGCTTTAGCTTAGGTAAAGCTTGTGTTCCATTCAACCTATACAAATTGATAAAAATTAGAGCTGTTTTCTAAAAAAGCTTGTTCAATATTAAGTTATAGCGTTTCTTTGTGAAGCTGCATATATTTACCCCCCGGCTACGCCGTCCCCCCTTATCAAGGGGGGACTACAGGGAAGTCTTATTATGTGCATCCTCATACAGAATTGGTATTATGCTGCAAAAGTCTTGAGGATGATGATAATTACAAAGATCGTATATATATGTTTATTTCTCTTTTTGATGATTGCTTTGTTTCGGCTCATAGAGAAGCCAACTGAGGCAAATACCTTCCAAGAAACTGAACAGCAGACAAGCAGAGTTTTATTTATTGGCAACAGCTATACCTATGTCAATGACCTTCCTTGGTTGACACAACAGTTGGCTGAGTCGGCAAAAGAAACTACAATCCTCGAAACTGAAATGGTTGTGGTTGCTGGAGCTACCCTCAAAAATCACTGGAAACGTGGTAAAGCACTCAGGGTATTGAGAGCGAAACGCTGGGACTACGTAGTACTTCAAGAGCAAAGTACCTTACCCATTACTAATCCCAAGGAGATGTACAAGTACGCCAGTTTGTTTGATGCCCAAATCAAGCGAGTGAATTCTCAAACAGTATTCTACTTGACTTGGGCAAAGCAAAATCAACCAGAAACGCAACAGATATTGACCGATTCATACATGACAATTGCAAAAGAACTGAAAGCCAAAGTTGCACCTGTTGGAATAGCTTGGGAAAAAGTTCAGGAAGCTAATCCGAAATTAAACCTTTATAGTCCAGATCAAAGCCACCCTAGTCCTATTGGTTCCTACGTAGCAGCTTGCGTATTTTATACAATATTTTTACAGAATAGCCCAGTAGGATTAAGTCGCCGTATATACAGTAGTCAATTTAGTACCCCAGAAGAGGGGAACAGACTTGAATTGGAAAGTTTAAGTGAAACAGATGCTGAAATAATTCAAAATTTGGTTGAGTGCATCGTCAGGAATACTTGATGAAGCTAGTGTAATCTGGCATGATTACCAGGTTAGTTTTTTTTGGTATGTGGGTAGTATAAATTACCGAAACAACTAATTTGGCAGATGCTGATGTTCAAAACTAAATTATCACAATCCCATGCTTGGGGCGAATTTTCCACCTTGAGGTTAATGCATCGCCATATTGGCGCGATCGCAGTTCTAATTTTAATTAGCTTACTGAGTTCATTGAGTGGAACACCAGTTAACCATACCATCTCTAACTGCTGGGAAGGCTTTATCTGGGGATTGGCAGATCCAGTAATTGGCTTGAATTGTTTAGTTGGTATTATTGCTATTGGCTTACTATCATCTGTATTTGTTCGTGGTGCTGCGATCGCTGGATGTTTTGTCTTAGCATCAATCTTGGGGATTGTAAT
Organism: Nostoc sp. ChiVER01; assembly: GCF_034531155.1. Lineage (NCBI taxonomy): Bacteria > Bacillati > Cyanobacteriota > Cyanophyceae > Nostocales > Nostocaceae > Nostoc > Nostoc sp. ChiVER01. The sequence goes on from NZ_JAVRBS010000046.1 coordinate 3,718, forward strand.
TCATACATTTCAGCTAAATTTGCCGGGTACAGAAATAGCGATCGCCATTTCTACCATCCTTTTTGGTACTATGCTGATGATGCCAAATCAACCAAACTTTATAGTACTTGCTCTGGTAGGCATCAGTGCTGGTTTATTTCAGGGTTACGCTGATGCCGAATCTATTATTGGCGCAGGAATCATGCCATTAACTGCCTATATGCTAGGCATGACCTTAACTCTGTTTGCAGTTGCCATGAGTGCCAGAAAAATTGGTAGTGCAATGGGTATGGGAGTAAACCAAATTTTACCCTGGAAAATTACTATTGCTGGCTTCGCTTTGTGTGCGATCGGCATTGTGTTTTTGAGCAATTCAATAATCTAAATCACATATTTCAACTTAGTAGAATACATTTATTTGTGGGGGCGTGCAGCTAAGTGTACGCCCTCACTACGTCTTTAGACTGAAAAATTTTCCAGTAACCAAACAACACAGGGTTTTAGTGAATAAGCTGATGCACCTCTGCGCTAATCTAGAGGCTATATATAAATAAAGCGTTATGACACCCGAAGAAATTGCTGGTACGCTAACAGAATTATTTGGTACATCGTCCGTTGGTACGTTGGCGCAGCCCGTCGTAGAGATCGCTCCTGGATCTTGGCAAGTAGACACTTCAGTTTTCCGGCTGTTGGTGCTGCTTTCTGAAGATAATACTTGGTTGCGAGTTTTACTACCTATTGTACCTATCCAAGAAGCCCAACCATTTTTAGAACAGTTCCTAGAAGCCAATTTTGATGACACTCAAGAAGTACGTTACGCTTTGTTTGAAGGAGTGATTTATGGAGTATTTCAACATAACAGTAGCACTCTAGTGGGTGCAGATTTATCCAATGCAATCAATCGACTTGTATCTCTTCATGAGGCTGGATTAGATAATGTCTTTAATAGATTAATAGAAAGCCGTATCCGGCAAATTATTCAGGCAGCAAAACAGCAAGGACAATCTCTGCAAGCTACTATGCAAACTTTGGAACGCTTTTATGCAGAAGGATTGATGGGTGAAATAAATCAAAGTTCAGAGGCGCAAGAAGAAGTTTTAGTCGCTTGGCGGCGTCAGTTAGAACGTTTATGGAATGAGGTTTAATTTAAATTTTTAATAAGAATTTATATCCACACCACATTTCCATATAACCAATTTTATAGATATATATTTATCATGGATATCATTGAAATCCTCAAAGAAGACTATCAAAGATTCCCAGTAAATCAAACTTACAGCATTTACGCTCCAGACGTTTATTTTCAAGATCCACTAAATAAATTTCGTGGCGTTAAACGTTATAAGAAAATGGTTAATTTTATCCAAACTTGGTTTTTAGATCCCAAAATGGACTTACATAATATTCAACGTTTAGGAGACACAATAAAAACTGAGTGGACACTAAGTTGGAATACTCCTCTTCCTTGGAAACCACGAATCTCTATTCCTGGTTGGAGTGAATTAAGTCTCAACTCTGATGGTTTGATTGTCTCCCATGTCGATTATTGGAATTGTTCACGTTTAGATGTGGTGAAGCAGCATTTATGAAGCTTCTGGGTTGAGTTCAATAGAGCTTATTAACGTTGGGAAGTAAGATTCTAAGCTTCTCTCCTTTTAGGCTATGGTGTACACACAAATCTTAAAAACCTAGTTTGTTAAAGCTTTACTAAGCCATTACGAGCAACATGGCAACATTAATAACTAACGTTAAAGCAATTGTTCAAAAAAACAGGTGCTATATCTGAATTAAGAGAAATTACTCAGTTTTATATATTAGTTTTTTAAAAAATAAAAAAATATTCACTAATTTTACTGAACCAGTAAACAGCTTTACTAAGCCAAACTAGCTTTAGAACCCTCTCTAACGAATATATCTGTGTCCTATCCAAAACGTAATACCAATTCACTAAAATTATGAAACAGATGTAAACCCTGAAAGGCAAGTATCTCTAAGTTTTTTAATTGCGTACAGCCCTGCGGGCATGAAAACAGCAAAGCGGGGCGTTAGCGTAGCGGGGCGTTCGCTTTTAGCGTCTCCAAGAGTTGCCCATTGCGAATTGGTATAAATCAGTGTTTTAGAAAAAGCTGAATTGAGTTGGCTGGACTAAAAACAATTGATTTAAGTATAGTTTGGTGATAATTGCTATTTGCGAAATATGGCTCAATCAATTGAGCAGTTCTGCACTATGCTTGATGCTGATAAAATCGCTTTATTTATGATTGACTTTTTCAAAAGCAAAAAGTAAACCCCACTTGTTCATTAAAACCATTTGTTGTGGACTGCTGCGACACCTCTGGTAGGCTTCTCTACGAGATGCTGCGCGTAGCTTGCTTATACCTACGCAATTTCTTCTATCCACTTATGCTCTTTGATAAAGAAGCTTTAGGTGTAGTTAATATCAGGCAATATCATGCATATTTAATTATGCATTTTGTAGCATAGGCTCATTTTTGGTGATATTGAAAATCGCGCATTGCAGCATTTTCAATAATTTTGCTTGTCTAATTGCTAATTAGACTTTATAGTAATACGGTGTTTTCCCTGACAATTATTCGGCAAATTTTTACCATGAATTATTCTCACAAATTGCAGAAGTATTTGGCTACTTTCTCTTTATCTTTAGTATTAGTAGCTGATTTAGTAATCACACAAAAAGCTCCTCCAGCTTTTGCCCAGACTGTAAATTCATCTATCGGTAATGGTGTAACATTCAGTTGCAATGATAGTGAAGCGACAATCAAAGCTAAAAATGGCCCAAGAGTAGTTCAAGGAAATACAGCCTTTTATATTGGTTATCAGCAGGTTTCATCTAATAATAAAAACCCTGTAACAATCCGTTTTAATAATGGTATTAAAACATGGTGTAGAACTGACTACGAAACAACGAATGACGATGGTACAGGTTATGGATTGTATTGGGATGGAGCGAATGTTTTATATGGTGTTTACTCCTCCACTGGTAGTCAGACTGGTAGTGATTTTCGCCGCTTTGCAACTGGGCGTTGGTTGTCTAGCTATGGTAGCGGAGGTGGGCCAAAAGTCGCGGTTATAGCCCGAATTAATCCAGCCAATGGTCAGGTTAACTATGCCACATTTTTAACTGCCAAAAAGGCGGATAATGGACAAACTAACTCTTTAGTTGTGCAAAATCTATCATGGAATGGCACAAATTTGACTGTGCAGGCAAAGTCATGGTGGACTCCTCGTGGCGCTAATACAAATTCTATGACTTGCACTGGTTCATCACCTTATCAATACACAGCAGTATTCACTGGCGATTTAACAAAGGTGAACTCGGCTTCAGCTCCTACGTGTAAGTAAAGGCTAATGATTCAGCTATCAAACTGCAACGCGAGAGTCATTAAATCTTGAGATACTACTCCGTCAGAGAACATTACACGATATCGGCGCACTAAATCAGTTGTGAACAATAAGATCCCCGACTTCTTTAAGAAGTCGGGGATCTTAGTTTCTCGATTTTCACAACTCATTTAGGATTGTTATAGCTTCTTTGGCCTTATTTGAAGTATTTTGTTTGATTGTTAAGAAAAATCCGGGTAATGGATAGCCTTTTAAAAGAGAGGTTTACAGAGAGATCAGAGTAAACTAGAAGCGCTATAATCAGGTTTCTCAAATACCATTAAATGCTGTTGAGGTAACAAGTTTTTAGTTTCACGCCAAACCAAACCAACAGCTTGCATTTCTTTACGAACTTGCTTTTGAGTCATTTTGTGCAGAGCTTTAATCATAATAAAGGGATTTTCACCCCGGTACTCAACCAGCACTACCCGACCACCTGGTTTAAGTGCTTTCACAATTCCTTGCATCACTTCTTGGGGATATTCAAGTTCATGGTATGCATCCACCATCAACGCCAAATTTATGCTTTCAGATGGTAAGTTTGGGTTACTAAGAGTTGCTAAAACAGACTCAACATTGGTGATATTTTTCTCTTTTTTGAACAACTCAATGATTTCCAACATTTCTGGCTGAACATCTACAGCTAATACCTTACCTGCTGTTAATAGCGGCGCAATGCGAAAGCTTAAGTAACCTGTACCAGCGCCAATATCTGCGACTACATCGTTAGGTTTTAGGTTGAGGAGGCTGACGATTTTACTTGGCTGTTCCTCTCTCTCTCGGCTTGGACGTTCTAGCCAGCCTGCACCTGTATATCCCATAACTTTGGCAATTTCGCGCCCCATATAATATTTGCCGATACCATCTGGACTATGGATTATCCGTTGTTCGTAAACAGTGCTGGATGAAGTTGCGGCTTGTGCTGTCAGGGTTGGATTCAGCAGCAAGCAACTCAATATCACAATAAAAGTTACTATAAAGTGGAGAAAATTCAACATTTGGTTATGACTGATCTAGATAGTTATAAGCAGCAACTAAAAGAATTCTATGGTAGTAGAACGACTTATGACCATGAGAAAGGTACTCGCCATCCTCTAGATGCCAAGATTTTACTTGAATTTGTTCCACTACATTCGGGACAGAAAATCCTTGATGTAGCGACTGGAACAGGTTTAGTTGCAATACCCGCAGCTGAAAAAGTTGGTTCAGAGGGCTATGTGATTGGGATTGACATGACCCCTGGAATGTTGCATCAAGCAAGAATTAAAATTGCAGCAGCAAAATTACAAAATATCGAGTTACTTGAGGCAGATGCAGAATATTTTAACTTTAGTGATAGTAGTTTTGATGTTGTCTTTTGCTGTGAAGCAATTGTACTTTTTCCTGATATAGTTGCTATTTTAAAAAAATGGTATCGCTTCTTGAAACCTGGAGGATTTGTGGCATTTACCTGTCCTCCCGAAACAGCTTTTATGGCATCTCTTCAGCAGAGGATCTACGCTAGAGTTTTGGGTGAATCGCTACCACACATCCTTGAACCACTGGGAACTCCAGAAAAATGTCAAAATTTGCTCAATCAGGCAGGTTTTAGAGATATCGAAATTAAGATTGAGCCATCAGGACGTTATCGCCTTCTTAGGGATAACAAATTATCTGAAACAGTAATTAATATAAATTTTAAAGGTAATCCACTGTTGTCAAAATTATCACAAGAGCAATTAAATCAGTTGCAAGTTGAGTACAAAGCAGAAATTGAGAAACTAGCAACCGAGCAGGGTATTTGGGAAGATACTACAAAGTTTTTTGTTCGCGCTCGAAAATAAGTTAATGAGCTTTGCTCCTGAACTGACAGATTAGATGAGGGCGATCGCGCATCACAATCTTACCGTTACTAATGACAATGACAGTTTAATCTTTTAGACCGATGTGGAAGTAAACATTTTCAGGATTTACTTGAACAGCCCCTTTAAATATTTGTAATCCAACCTTTGGACATTTATATGCAAAACCTGCCCCTAATGTTAATGCCTGTACTTGCTGCACAGAAAGTAGCAGGTGACGGTTTAATTAAACCTCTTGGTCATCATGAGCTACTGTTGGTGCTGGTGCAACTGTCATTATTGCTTCTCGTAGCGCGGGGATTAGGTGAGTTAATGCGCCGGATTAACCTACCGCCTGTTGTTGGAGAATTACTAGCGGGTGTGGTGCTTGGCCCTTCTTTATTTGGTTTGCTCCTTCCAGACTTACAGACACATATCTTTCCCAAAAGTCAAGAACAGTCTAATTTACTTTCGGTGATTTCTTGGTTAGGCGTGTTATTTTTGCTGATTGTGACTGGATTGGAAACGGATCTCAAGCTGATTCTTCGTAAGGGGAAAACGGCTCTTTTGATTTCACTGGGCGGAATTATTGTCCCGTTTATCACCGGATTCGGATTAGGCTGGCTATTGCCAGATAGTTTTTTAGCCGACCCAGAAAAGCGTCTAGTATTTAGTCTGTTCATCGCCACAGCAATGAGTATTTCGGCAGTACCAGTAATTGCTAAGGTGCTGATGGATTTAAACTTGATTCGCCGTGACATTGGTCAAGTCACCTTAGCTGCCGGCATGACTGACGACACTATCGGCTGGATTTTACTTTCTGTGGTTTCAGGTTTAGCTAGTAGCGGCAAATTTGACCTGGGGACAATTTTCCATTCCGTGAGTGCGGCTATATTGTTTTTAGCGATCGCCTTTACAATTGGGCGTACCATCGTAGACCAGATTTTGCGTTGGGTTGATGATTATGTTGGTGGAATTGCCGCGAGTATGTCGGTTGTGCTGATTCTTTCGCTCTCAGCAGCAGCACTTACCCATGCATTAGGGCTAGAAGCAGCATTAGGTGCTTTCGTGCTAGGGATTCTGGCAGGCCAATCTCGCCGCTTTAGCAATGAAGCTGGACACATGCTAGAAATTTTCACAGCAAGCTTTCTAGCGCCAATTTTCTTTGCTTCAGCTGGCTTGAAAGTTAACTTGGAAACTCTGTTAGTCCCTAAAACATTGATATTCGGCTTGATTGTTCTCGCTGTCGCCTGCGTTGGCAAATTTACAGGTGCTTACCTTGGTTCTCGCGCAGGCGGCTTGAGCCATTGGGAAGGTTTGGCGATGGGTTCGGGGATGAATGCTCGCGGGGCGATGGAAATTGTCGTTGCCACGATTGGTTTATCTTTGGGAGTGCTGAATCCCCAGATGTACTCGATTATTGTTATGGTGGCGATCGTCACTTCCCTAATGGCTCCACCCCTTTTGCGCTGGTGTTTGTCGAAGGTGGTTATGAGTGATGAGGAAGCTAGACGTTTGGAACAAGAAGAACAGGATAGCCGCAGCTTTATCAAGCAGATTCACCGTGTCTTAATACCTACTAGCGGTGGCCCCAACATCCAACTCGCGGCGCAACTAGTCGGTTACATGGCTCACCAAAACTCGATAGAAGTTACATCTCTGTATGCCCTGAGTGATAAGCAGCCCCAAAAAAAAGTCCGTCGAACGGCAACCGAGGTAAAAGATACTGCCGCAGAGCAAGCTTTGACCTCTGTTGTTGAAGAAATGCAGCTACCTGCTGATACCACCCTGCAAACAAAAACGGAGTCTGGGCGTAATAAAGCGGGGGTAATTCTAAATGAAGCGAAGAAAAACTATGACTTGATTGTACTGGGAGCTTCTGAACAGCTCCGCCCCCAGAAAACATTGTTCAATTTGCTTGTAGATCGGGTAGTACAAGAAGCACCTTGTGCAACGATGGTAGTGAAGTCGCATCTACCCCAACTCAAAGGCGAGATATGCAAAATTGATCAACAACAGCTGACAAAGATTCTGGTACCAACAGTAGGGACAGACTATAGCAAAAATGCTGTAGAGATGGCAAGTACGATCGCTGCTCAAACAGGCGCATTAGTTATGATCGTGAACGTGATAAATGTGCCACAGCTTGAATATATTCTTTACGAACAGCGATCGCTAACTCCAGTCAAAGAAATTGCCCACGATCTGCTCGAACAACAGGCTGAAATTGGCCGCAATCTAGGTGCTGATGTCAAAACCTATATTCTTCAAGGAACTAGCCCAGAAAGGGAAATCCTCAAGTTTGCCCAAACCAAGGAAGTTGACTTAATTATTCTAGGGAGTAGTATCCGAATGGTTACGGGTCGCGTTTTCTTCGGTCACAGAGTAGATGCAATCTTAAGTAAAGCTCATTGCCCAGTAGCGGTAATTACTACGCCATAGGCGTTCTCAGCTTAAAGGATGTTTGGAAAGTCAAAAAAAGCTCTAGTAACGATAATCTGTCAGTAGATAAAAATGCGACAGCGTGACTAGAGCCATGTCTAAATCATACCCAAGTGACTTGACTTCGGAACAATGGAAATTGCTATCGAGCTTCATTCCACCACCTTTGTCCAGGTGATTCTAGATTTGGCAGTTCCAGGTATTTATCGCGCCATGCTCTTGGCTTCCATTGCTCTCGTAATGAACTCACTAAAAGGTCTAAGGCATGACCTTAGCGGATAGAGAAGTTACCGATGGCATGGTTATTTAAGACACAAGGGAGAGCAAGAGGATTAATAGTATGAAGATCAATCATCAAACTGTACCCCTAAATCTACACCCAGCATCTCTTCAATTTTCCGAAGAGTTTCTTCTGCTACACCACCTAAAACAGCCTCCGCCTCTAACTGATACCATTAGTTACGAGATATTCCAACTTCTTTGGCCATCTGTGTTACTGGTCGCCCTCTAGCTTCCCTGGCCTGTTTAATGCGATCGCCCAATCCAGGAACATCAACTTCTAGCTTAATAATCCGTCTTACTTTCACAGTCATAGTCATAATTCCAATTCTAAAAGTATATGTTAATTGTCAACTAAACAGTTAACAACCTGTTAATTAATGGATTACACTATTAAGTATAAAGAAAGCGCCCCAGACTGGTAATCGAAGCGCTTTCCGTCCCGTTAGGAACTGATTTATTATGACTCACACTATCTACAGCCAACAACAGCTGCTTGAAACCTACATTCGACAGGTTTATTCGGTGTTCTAGACATTATATTTTCTCTCTTTTCCATTGTCAGTAGATCGAAAACTTTTATAAGTTGACGAAATAATCAGGGTTTCAGCCGACGTTTTGGGGTTGACGATCGCGATCGCTTGCACTGCACTCTTAACCCACCAACAATGCCCGTTCCTTGAAAAGCAGACTCCAACAGGATTCCGGCAGACTATGTTCCTAAACTCAAATGAACGGCTCTTCAGGCTTCTGGAAAACTTTTCGATCTACTGACTTTACCACCCAGTGAAATAATTTCAACTGTCCCCGCAGTAGGGTTTAATGGATGGCATTCAACATAAGAATGCTGCTACTCGTGCAGGCATTGAGGGGAATGTTTCACCCCACTGGCTCAGGCATAGTCACGCTAGTCACAGTTTAGATAGGGGAGCGCCCATACACTTGTTACAGAAAACGCTGGGGCATAGTTCGGTGGCCATCACTGAAATGTATCTTTATGCCAGACCGACTGATAGCAGTAGGTTGTATTTGCCTGATGATGAGGAGTTTTACCCAAATATTCAAGCTCCAAAACACTCAGTAGTTTTTCTTCCACAGCAGTAAGATAACCCCGGTTCAGCTTTCCCAGCATCTCCAAAAACTTCTGCACCGACTCTTCCAGCTCACTCGAATACACCCGACCAATGCGTAGGCGTAGCCCGCCGTAGGCATCGCATATCTCGTGTACCTGTTGACATTCATCAGGCAGGTAATTGAATGATTTCAAATGCTGCACACCAACAGTACATTCGCCATTCCAAGTTTTCACAGTACAACTAAAGTCATTCACTTGAGTAACAATCGCCCAATAACCACCCTTACCCCTGAGTTCTGGATTATCCGGGAGCAACGCGAAAAAGTGAGATCATCGTGAAATGAGCTTCGGGAACAAGGGTAGCAGGGGGAGCATGGGGAAAAAAAGAATATTTTGGTAATTTTTGCTACTTAGATAGAACTGAATACACTTATTTCTTTCACTCCCCCTGCCTCCCCTGCCTCCCCTGCTTCCCCATCTCACTGTTAGCATTGCTCCCCTCTCAAGGCAGGGCAATCGCCTGTAGACCCCGCTAATTGAACGATAAGCAAAAGCCCCCGGATTTCCGCGATCAGAAAATGCCGGGGCTAACGTCTGAGTTATTGGATAGTGTGGGTAACTTGGCGATTACTGGGGATTAATCTTCTAAATTACCTGCTGCTGAAACTGCTGTTTTTAATTCTTCAAAGGAAAGGCTACCGTCTGAATCCGAATCATACTGTGTTAGCAGATTGTTGAAATTTCCGGTCTCAGCTAACGTTGATAAGTACAAAGCCTGATTCTTATTTGAAATAAGTTCATCAATGTGGACCTTGCCATCACCGTCTGAATCTAATTCGTTAAAAATCTCTTGAAGCTCTTGTTCGGTTACCATAAAATTCTTGATGATTTAATTTTCAATCTTAATCTTTTCAAAATTTTGACAAAAACTCAAATCCTTGTGTTGACTTTCAAAATTTTGTGGGCACGGTTTCTGATACTATAAGTATTACTGGTGGAGAGGGTACATTCGACGGTGCGATTGGCACACTGTTATTGTCGGAGAATCTTACACTCAACCCAGATCCAACTGCTCTTGTAAGAGGTCTACCTCTAATCTCAGGTTCGTTTCAAACGTTCAAAACAGTTCCAGAACCGAGGAATAACGCGGCGATATTTAGCATCGCCTTAATTGGAGTGCGTTTTCTGCTACGCCAACATAGACTTCGAGTTATTGGTTAATCACCGTTTGAGCTATCGCCTCAATGTCATCAAGTTAATGGCTGGACTGGTAAATTTACATCAATCTCAATCAAAGTAACTTTGGCATTTTCAACTACTGTATTTCCCATTAGCGTGTCCTGCATGGCTTCAAACTTAGACTCTGCTCTCCCAATACGTTCATAATGCAAAATCACATGATAATGCTTTTGTATTGCTTCTCCAGACTCAGAACCCTCCATTGCAAGCCAATCCTTATTTTGGCCTTCTTCGGCAATCTGACGATATTCGCTGGCTAACTGTTCTAATGCAATAGCTATAGCGTGTTCTCTGGTTTGCCCGCAGCAACGAATTTCATCTCTTGGTTGGTCAACAGATGACAACAGTTCACAAACATACTGTCCATTATCATCGTCAGCCTGTACATTAATCGTAATTGTCAGAAGTGTTGAACTCATACCTAGTTTGTTAAAGAAATGATGACCCTTGAATTTTAATACTGATGACAAAATATGTTGATTTAACTCATGCGATGGCTGTCACAATCCTTATGTGGTCAGTTTTTGGTTGATCCAGCGATCGCAAGAAGGCGACTCCGTTTGGGAGCATCACAATCAGGTGGGCTAAACATCGTTATTGGCAACCAAGTCCGGGAAGAATGTTTGAGCTAGATTAAACTAAGGGTATAAAAGTGGAGTTGTTGCGTGAATAGGCAAAATGGTAAATTGTACCTATCGCCTATGTTCGCTTGCCGCCTAGCCCAACGATGAAGACCAAAGCCCAGTATAAAGTTAAAAATTGAAACGCTTATGATGCAGCACTAAAGCAACGAGGCAGTATAACTTTCTGGGTGAACGAAGAAGTCATCGAGCAGTGGCGCAACCAGCAGAAAACGGGGAAAAAAGGAGCATCGAATTATTACTCAGATACGGCAATCGCTACAATGGGGACAATTCAATCGGTATTTTATTTACCTGGGCGGCAAGCTCTTATGGTTTTTAGAATCGCTATTCATGCTCATGGGGATTGAGCTAGCAGTCCCAGATCACTCTACTTTATCTCGTCGTTTAACCAAGTTATCAGTAGAACTGCCAGTTATACCAAAGGATAAAGCTGTTCATGTTGTGGTGGATTCAACTGGGGTAAAAGTTTATGGTGAAGGTGAATGGAAAGTCCGCACACATGGAGTAGCTAAAAGAAGGACGTGGCGGAAGTTGCATTTAGGAGTTGATGAGGGGAGTGGAGAAATTTTGGCTGCGGTAGTCACTACTAATGATTTAGCGGATTGTGAAGTACTACCAGATATATTAGAGCAGATAGAGCAGCCCATAGAGCAAGTTTCTGGTGATGGTGGCTATGACACAAAAGGCTATTATGACACTATTGCCGAGCGAGGGGCAAAAGCAGCAATTCCACCTCGTAGCAACGCCAAAATTCAACTTCACGCAAACACTCAAGCAAGTCCCTATCACAAGGATGAGAATCTGCGTCGGATCAATCAAGTTGGACGTAAACAATGGAAACAAGAAAGCGGATATCATCGCCGTTCTTTATCCGAAACTGCTATCTTTCAGCTCAAAACCATTTTTGGTGGTAAGTTAAGACGACGCTTTTTTGACACTCAGGCTGTGGAGTTATTTTTACAATGTGCTGCCCTTAACCGCATGATTCAGCTAGGTAAGCCTGAAAGTTACAAAGTCGAAAATTAGTTAACTCGCGTTCGCTTGAATTAGGGCGATCGCTTCTCCCATACTTTCCCCCAGAACTAAAACTTGTTAACAATTATTGGGTGTGATCGCTTCCAGCACTGCGCTTATGCTCATTCGTCTATGTCAATAGCGTAGCTTATTGCTGATAATAAGACTTGATTTTGGATGATTTTCCATGATAATCTGCGTTTGGATTTTAAAACCCGGTTTGCCGATAGCTTTATCGTAGCTTTAATAGCATACTGTATTTTTCATTTGAATTAGCCATAGTTGGCACAAGTAATTCTAAAACTGTTTTGAGAGAAAACTTATGGCCATTATAGAAAGACGTAAAGTTGGACGTTCAGGGCTAGAAATATCACCAATATCTTTTGGTGGAAACGTTTTTGGCTGGACAATTGATGAAAATACTTCATTTAAGATTTTAGATCACTTTATAGCGGCTGGAGGTAATTTTATTGACACAGCCGATGTCTATTCCAAGTGGGTTGCAGGAAATATTGGTGGAGAATCTGAGACAATTTTAGGAAAATGGCTCAAGCAGCGTGGCAATCGTGACCAAGTGGTGATTGCAACGAAGGTTGGCAACGATATGGGTGTTAAAGGCAAAGGGCTTTCTCGCCAACACATTCAACAAGCTGTTGAAGACTCGTTGCAGAGGTTACAAACCGATTATATCGATCTATATCAATCGCATATCGACGATGAAAGTACTTCATTTGAAGAAACTCTTGAAACCTACGCAGAATTGATTCGTCAAGGAAAAGTACGTGCGATTGGTGCTTCAAACTATAGTGCAGAGCGTCTGTTACAGGCATTAGAAATTAGCCGTCAACATGGATATCCTCGCTACGAAAGCCTTCAGCCCCGTTATAACTTGTATGACCGAGATGGTTATGAGCAAGATTTACAACAAATTTGCCAAGAACACTCAATTGGTGTAATTAGCTATTCTTCTCTGTGCAGTGGCTTTCTCTCTGGTAAATATCGCTCAGAAAAAGATTTGTCTATTAGTCTGCGTGGTAGTTCTGTAAAAAGATATTTAAATCCTCGTGGTTTACGAATTCTAGAGGCAATTGATCAGGTGGCTCTTACTTATAATTCTACTCCCACCCAAGTTTCTCTGGCGTGGCTCATTGCTAATCCTACCATTACCGCACCTATTGTTAGTGCAACAAAAGTTGAGCAACTCAACGATATCATCAAAGCTGTCAATATAAATCTCGACCAAGATGCTATTGACCTTCTTAATCAAGCTAGTTCTTCAAACAGCTAGTATAGCTACTTTAACTGTGAGTATGTCAAAACAATTTCATTATTACAAGACGCTCCTACGTCGCTAATGCTGCACTATTAGTGTTTGCTCTGAACCCGCCAATGATAGCGTAGCGTTAGCGAGTCCGCGTTCGCGTAGCGTCTCGTAGAGAGCGTCTTGTAGACCACTAATTCTTTGAATCAGTGTTTGCTCTGTACCCAGAATTAATTCAAAATTATTCAAATTATTCCTAAGTGAATTTTGAATTTCATTAAATGGTCAAGCAGTGCTTGCTATAAAATGCCACCTGCGGCTTTAATTAAATCGGCTGCTTTTTCGCCAATCATAATAATGGGCGCGTTTGTGTTGCCCCTGACCAGAGTTGGCATGATCGATGCATCCGCGACCCGCAATCCCTTAACCCCATATACTCGCAGTTCGGGATCTACCACTGCCATTGGGTCAGTACCCATTTTGCAAGTGCCAGCCGGATGATGTCCAGTACTGCAAGTTTCCCGGATGTAAGCAACGAGTGCTGCATCGCTAGTCACACCAGCACCCGGAGCAATTTCCTTAACGCCAAACTCATCAAAACCACGAAACTCAAACAATTGCCGCATTAATCGAATTCCGGCAACGAGAAGACGCACATCAGCTTCACTTTGCAAATAATTCATCCGCAGAACTGGAGCATCTTGGGGGTCAGATGAGCGCAAACTGACACTGCCAATGTTTTGGAAACGAGTCAAAGAGACTACACCCGTGAATCCCCAATTGGGACGGACATAGCCAGGCGGTAAATATATATCGGGGCCGAAGAAGAACTGGACATCGGGTGCAGCCTCCAGGTTGCCCTCGCTATGAAAGAACAGTCCGGCTTCAGACACATTACTAGTGATGGCAGGGTGTACCTCTTGAGTCGTCTGTTGGGTTACTGGAACGATCAGGTGGTCTTGCAGGTTTTGACCGACCCCTGGCAAATCAGCCACGACAGAAATTCCTAGCCCTTGCAGGTATTCTGCATCGCCAATGCCGCTTTGCAGCAATAACTTGGGTGACTCAAACGCGCCTGCACTTAAAATTACTTCCTGATTGACCCTGACCTGATGCAGCATTCCCTCGTGCAGATATTCTACTCCAACAGCGCGAGTTTCCTCAAACAACAAGCGAGTCACCAACGCTCCTGTCGTTATAGTCAAATTAGGACGCTGGAGAATCGGCAAGAGGAAGGCAGCAGCAGCACTGTGCCGAAAACCATCTTTGATTGTCACCTGATAAAGTCCGGTTCCTGACTGCTGCATCCCGTTGAAATCAGGATTGTAGTCGTATCCCATTGCTATACAGGCATCGACAAAGCGTTGCGATACTACAGCAGGGGAAATCAGATCGGTGACGCTCAACTCACCATCAACCCCGTGGTAAGCATTACTACCGCGTTGCTGGTTCTCAGACTTCTTAAAATAGGGCAAGACATCAAGGTACGACCAACCCAGATTTCCTAGTGCCTGCCAGTGGTCATAATCGTGAGGATTGCCCCGGATATAAATCATGAGATTAATTGAACTGCTGCCCCCCAAAACTTTGCCACGGGGACAAAACATTTTGCGATGATTCAAGTACGGCTCTGGTTCAGAGAAATAGCCCCAGTCCACCTCGGAGCCTTGTAGATTGACACATTCCGGCGGAATATGAATCTCCCGTTTCGTATCCGGCTCGCCTGCTTCAAGGAGTAACACAGTTGTATCACTGTTTTGTGACATTCGGTTGGCGACAACGCAGCCTGCCGAACCCGCACCAATAACAATGTAGTCATACTTAATAGTCATACGCCGACCTAGCACTCTCACAATTAGCCAAAGAGCTTATTTTACAACGGTTTGAAGCCGCCGACCTGAACCAGTGGAAAACCGACGGAATCCTTGATGTAGCGAGCGCACTCCCCAGAATTTGGAACGGAGTGCAGTTAAAATTGTGGTTTCCTACAACAACAGATATCGCAACATGAAGCCATTCTGGAGAACTCCCATAATCTTAACTGCGATCGCTGGAGCTATCATCACCACTATCTTGATTTTCCAAAGAACTAACCAGCCATCTATCGCCCTTACTGAAGAATGGATAGCTACACAAGTGATAAATGGGGACAGCATCACAGTCGGCCAAACCGATGGCAGTAAAATGTCAGTTGAGCTTTGTGGAATTGATGCCCCACAAGTGAAACAAGCCGAAGTGCCAGGACAAGCATTGAGCAATGAATCAAAACAGAAATTGCTCAAGCTAGTCGCTGCTGCTGATAACCAACTGATGATTATTCCAGTGGCAAAAGATGAGCAGGGGCGCACTGTTGCTGAAGTCATGGCTCGTGGACAGGGTGAGGCTGAGATTAGCTTTCAGGAAGAACTGCTTAAAAGCGGCTTGGCTAAAACGCGACTTGGTGGGGTGGAATGCCCGAATCAACTGAGCTTTGAACAAGCTGCTGAGATAGCAAAAGCATCCAAGGTTGGAGTGGGGAGCCAAAGTAAGCGGAATTCCAGAGATCAGCAGTAGAAATGCTGCAATAATGATAGCCTTATTCATTATCTTATGTAATTTTACTGTATAAATAATATTAGTAATAACTTAAAATTTAAAATTAGCTCGTGAGCCAGATTAGTGGTGGAAACTCAAGATACTTCCCATAATAGATCAGGGTAAAGTTTAATTCCGTAGCTACTTTGCTTGATTACCTCTAAGCTCGACTTTATCCATTTTTGAGAATATGAGGGGGCAAACTGATGTGCTGATCTAAGTAGGTGTAATCTCCAACGTTGATACGCGGTTCTTGAATGTGAGCATTTAGCCAAATCGGAGGAGGCGCGTATTCAAGCATAGTCATAAAAGGTAAAATCAAGGTTTTTAACCCGCGTAGGCGGGTTTTACCTGTGTAGCCGTGACTTCCAGTCGCCTGGTGCAAGATTACTCTATGGGCGATTTCCAGAGGGATGTTGATGCCCTAAGATGGGATGGGGTGTATAAGGTTCTTCTAAAAATTTACGCTCTTCATCAGAAAGCTCTAAATCCACCGCCTCCACAGCCTCTTTAAGATGTTCTATCTTACTAGCGCCAATTATGGGAGATGTCACACCTAGTTGATGCAATAGCCAAGCTAGGGCAATTTGTGTGGGTTTCACACCCCGTTTTCCGGCTAATTCAACTACGCGATCGACTACTTTAAAATCTGAATCTTGATAGTAGAGATTGTGAGCAAATTCGTCAGTTTTTGCCCGCAGTGTTTGGCCATGGTCTGACTTGCTGCGATTCCCTGCTAAAAAGCCCCGCGCCAAGGGACTCCAAGGAATAATACCAATCCCTTGATCTAGGGCTAAGGGTATCACTTCTCGTTCTTCTTCCCGATAGACTAGGTTGTAGTGATTTTGAATTGATACAAAACGAGTCCAGCCGTGAATGTCTGCTGTATAAAGGGCTTTAGCAAACTGCCATGCGTAAACACTAGAAATTCCTAAGTAACGGACTTTACCTGCTTTGACAATATCATGCAGTGCTTCTAGGGTTTCTTCAATTGGTGTTTCATAGTCCCAACGGTGAATTTGGTACAAGTCTACATAATCAGTCTGTAGCCGCCGCAAAGAAGCATCAATACTGTCAAAAATATGTTTGCGAGATAGTCCTCGATCGTTAGGCCCATCGCCGACTTTACCATGTACTTTGGTAGCAATCACAACTTGATCTCGTTTGGCAAAGTCTTTCAGCGCTCGTCCGACAATTTCTTCACTCTTCCCCAAGGAATAGACATCGGCGGTATCAAAGAAATTAATCCCCAATTCCAAAGCCAGTTTGATAAATGGACGACTTTCTTCTTCTTCTAATACCCATTCGCGCAATTTACGCGAACCATAAGTCATCGTGCCTAGTGTAATACGGGATACTTTTAGTCCAGTTTTGCCAAGATTTACATATTTCGTCATACGGTTTGCTCTACTTTTTGTTGGGATGCTTAATAAGGCTGTGATATTTCTATAGCCTTTTGACATTGATTTGCCTAGAGTATTGCAGAGCTATGAGCATTGCTTTGCAAAAGCCAGGATGCAAAATACTATATATCAATCGACTTGCCGGAGTTATTAGCTATAATATTAAGAATTGCATATAAATGAGAAATATGGAATAGGAAATCAGAAAATGTTTGACACAGGGGGCTGTTGGTAAAATCTCTCGGATCTGGAAAGCGATCGCCACCGTCAATCCAACTAGGGCTACGGCTAAAGCTCATAGTTCAAATAGTGTATACTTTTCAAATTTCAAGAAAATTTTTAATATAGTTATACTTATCGATAGTTTTAGAGCCTTTTAAAATAGTTAAGGCTACAATTACCTGGATAGATTGTTATTTTAGTTAAATAAAATACTTGAACTACTATTAGTAAACAATAAATTTATTGCTTAGATAATAACAAATAATATAAGTTACATAGGAAATATGTGTGTAAATTATCCTATTTTATTATCTAATAATTTATATTCTAAAAATCTCAAAACAATACTTAATTTCAGATATTATTAGCTATACTAATATTTAGATAAACTAATACTAGCCAAAGAATTATAGTGTTTATCGTCTGAGTGAGTTACATCTCGTTGCAGTGAGGGGCTACAGGCGAAGATGTAACTTATGCGAGGGCTGCCATAACAAGCCTTTCTAAAAATACAGGATGCATCAGAGGAGTTGCTTGTTTTATCTGAAATCGTAGTGCATCAATTGCTGTTTTTTATAATTTCTCAGAAATCAGTCTCAATAAACTTTGTCTACCAGAGCATCTATAAAGACGAGTGGAGACTAAGCAGCAAAATTGGTAAGTAAGAAAAATAGGAGATAGAGAAAAAATAATACTCCTAATTCTTCATTATTGGCTGTTTTGTACTTATTTTTAGCACAGGAAAAACATGAAAAACACTCAAGTAACAATAAACGAACCCATTAGCGAAACAGCTTGCAAATCTAACCAGAAAAAACTCACTTGCACAAAACCACCACAACCAGGTTCAACTCAAGGAAATTGCCCTTTTGATGGAGCGACGGTTTCTGTCGGAGCTATTACTGATGCTGTTCATTTAGTACATGGTGCTGTTTCTTGTACTCACAATCCTTGGGCAACTCATGGCAGCCTATCATCAGGCTCACAATTATACCAAACTGCTTTTACTACTGACTTTAGTGAGGGTAATATCGTTTTTGGTGGAGAAAAGAAACTGTACAAAGCGATTGTGGATGTTGCTCAAAGCTATCATCCTGCCGCTATTTTTGTTTATGCTACTTGTCTGTCTGCTTTAATTGGTGATGATATTGATAGTGTTTGCCAACTTGCTACACAACAAGTTAATATCCCAGTTATCTATGTAAATGCGCCTGGATTTCTTGGTAGTAAAAATTTAGGAAATCGCATCGGTAATGAAGCTTTATTGAATGCTGTCATCGGTACAGCCGAACCGGAATTTACCACACCGTTCGATATTAATATTGTTGGTGACTATAATGTTGCAGGTGAAACGTGGAATATCTTACCATTATTCCAAAAAATGGGAATTCGCGTTCTTTCTAAAATTACAGGTGATGCTCGTTATCAAGAAGTTTGCTATGCTCATCGCGCCAAATTAAATGTAGTGCTTTGCTCAAATGTAGCTATACAAATGGCGCAAACTATGGCGAAACGCTATGGAATTTCTTATATTGAAGAATCGTTTTATGGTGCGACTAACTTAAACGATTGCTTGCGGAATGTTGCGACAAAATTAAGTATATCCTTGGGAGATAATCTTATTGCCTCTGAACTGCAAGAACGTACAGAAAAGTTAATTGCTCAAGAAAATGCTGCTCTAGATATTGCTTTAGCTCCTTACCTTGCTGATTTAAAAGGTAAACGGATTATTCTTTCTACTGGTGGTGTGAAAAGTTGGTCGCTTATTTTAGCAGCCCAAGATTTGGGAATGGAAGTTATTGCAGCTACAGATGGCAAAACAACAGAAGAGGAGAAAGCTAAAATTAAACAATATCTTGGTGCAGATGCAATGCTTTTGTCTGACACAACTCCCCAGGCATTATTAAAGGTATTACACCAAACAAAAGCTGATGTGTTGATTACTGGGGCTGGCAATAAATATACAGCACTCAAAACGGGAATTCCTTTTTTAGACATTAACCATGAACGTCACCATGCTTACGCTGGTTATGCAGGTTTGGTAGTACTAGCACGCGAACTACATGAAGCCTTGTATAGTCCTATATGGAAGCAAATTAGCAAACCTGCTCCTTGGGATGAAAAAATCAGCTATCAGCTATAAGTCAATACGGTTTAGTTAAGGCTTAACTCTTGTCAAATTCAATTTTTTCACGAACCGCAAAGGACGCATTCGCGCAGCGTCTCGTCAGAGAAGAACGCGAAGGAGGAGGAGGAAGAAATACTTAACTGAACTGTATTGAGCTATAAGTGCAACTTTCTTGTGCCAAGTTGATGTAATTGATCGTCTTCCACTACACTTTTAAGGTGTAGTAGAAGATGCTTGTTTTCCAAATATCTGCTTTGTTGTACAAAGAGAAGCGACTTGTTCACCGAGCAATCCAACGGCTTACTGCTGGCAATTGTGCAGAGAACCAAAACGCACCTAAAATAATCAGACTACCACAGACAATCAAGGCATTAGTCGCACCAAAATTATCTGCCAAAGTCCCCGCTAACAAATTCCCAAAGGGCATTGTACCCACCATTGCTAGGGCGTAAAAACTCATTACCCGTCCGCGCTTATCCTCGGTAACTAGGGTTTGAATAATCATATTACTACTGGTAATGTTGAGGATAGAAAAGCAGCCTACAAATACCAGAATGATTATAGATAGCCAAACTTGACGCGAGAGTGAAAAGAATATCAAACTCATCCCAATCAAAACTTGAGCGACTACAATTAAACGCTCTAAGCCTACAATCCCTCGTCTGACACTTAGATACAAACAAGCAAACAACGAGCCAATCGGTGCTGAAGTGCTGAGATGAGCCATTGTAGTTGCGTTCCCATTGAGAATCTTTGCTGCAAAAACAGGCATGAGCGCAACATGAGACATCCCGACGAAACCATGTAACGCTAGCATTAATAAAATTACTCTAATCGGCTGGAATTTCGAGACATATTCAAAGCCCTCCCGCAATTTCTCCAAAGTATCGCTAATGCCCGTAAGGGGTTGCATCTGTCTGGCTGGCAGCCGCATCGCTAGCAAGGTAAATATGGCAGGAATATAGCTGAGGGTATCGTAAAGAAAACAATATTTTACCCCTAGTGTAGCAATCAAAATCCCGCCCATAGCAGGCCCCACGACAAGAGAGGAACTTAACATTACTGAATTCAAGGCGATCGCATTACTCCAATCGGCGCGATCGTCTACGGTTTCGGTGACGATTGTATGGCGCACGGGCATATCTAATCCCTTGAGCAAACCATTGAAAGCACTCAGTACCAAGAGGATAGGAAAGGTAATCCAATTGGTAAAGGTGAGAATCGTTAAAGCCAGGGAAACGCTAATTCCCAATATCTGCACCACCATTAACAAGTCACGACGACTCCAGCGATCGGACAATATGCCCGAAAAGGGAATCAGTAATAACGTAGGTAAAAATTGTACAAACCCTGCAACTCCTAACAACCAAGGCGATTGAGTCAAATCGTATACCAGCCAAGGAATAGTTAACTGCTGAGTCATAAATGTTCCAGACATTGATAGTAACTGTCCCCCGAAAAACAGGCGAAAGTTACGCCAGCGCAAGGCAGGTAAATGGTGGTACGTGATATTACTGATGCTTTTCCCTAGTTGTCTATGCCAAATTTTCATGAGGAAAATTTTATCATGGTTTACTAATAATTAGATTAACTAAGAATTATCAAATAATCGCGTAGTTTGCTGCCCAGGTATCGCTAATCTGTCTGAGCTAAGGCTTTTGCAAAGTAACATCGGATCGTTATAGAAGATGATTGGCCTGCAAAAACGTAGGAAGTTACTATTTAGCAACTGCATACTACGATAATTGTATCGAAATAGTGTATGATAATTTCAGTTATGCTCCCAGTATGGGAATGTTGCTAGCAGATATTGGGTATCGGCAAAATTCCCAAGGAAATAGGCGAGTGTGAACACCTTCCGATAGATCAAACTCTGGAGAATCCTAATGGGCTACAAACATATAGAAGTTAAACAAGTAGCTGGTTTCATTGGTGCAGAAATCGGCGGCGTAGACCTTTCCCGCTCTCTTTCGGAGGATCAAGTCCAAGAAATTCGCAAAGCGCTATTAAAGTGGAAAGTCTTGTTTTTTCGTGGTCAGAACATCGATCATGCTGCCCAGGTCGAGTTCACATCTCGTTTTGGCGAAGTGACTTTCGCCCATCCCTTGGGAGAGCCTGAACCAGTTCCGGGATTTCCCCAGATCAAACCCGTAGACCGTAAGCTTTATGAGCAGCAGTATGGTTTTCGCACTGGCGGCCCTTGGCACACAGATGTAACGGCGGCGATTAACCCACCAGCAGCGTCAATTTTACGCGCAGTTAATGTCCCTAGTTTCGGTGGTGACACCCAGTGGAGTAATCTTGTGGCAGCTTATGAGGGACTCTCAGCACCCCTGCGATCGCTAGCTGATACATTAAAAGCGGAACATCGCTTCAATGGAGGCGGTTATCAACCCCGCAACAACAAATTCGACGAGCGCATTGCTGTCAATCCCCTAGTTTCTATTCACCCAGTCGTCAGAGTTCATCCTGAGACTGGTGAGCGTGCCTTATTCGTCAATCCTGGCTTCGTCTCCCGCATTGTTGATGTGTCACCAGAAGAGAGCAGACTGTTGCTAGAGTTGTTCTTTAACCAAGTCACCAAACCTGCTTATACCACCCGCTTCCGTTGGAACAACGGTGATATCGCCTTCTGGGACAACCGCGCCACCGTGCATTTGGCTCCTCAAGATTTGGATCATTTAGATGTCGAACGTCTCCTCTATCGCACCACCATCACAGGCGATGTTCCAGTAGGGGTTGATGGTTCCCGTTCACAAGTGGTTCAAGGTGAAGCTTTCAGCGCTAAAGTACCAAGCGTCTTCAAGCAGAAAGCTGAGTCTAAGGAAGCACAACCAGTCCTTTCGTAAAGCTGAGTCATGAGTGCTGAGTAAATTAAAAAGTACTCAGTACTTATGAACGCAGACATGAACCCGTTTTTCCTATTCCTCAACTGTCTTGGGGTTTTTCTACGCTTCAAGCAATCGTTTATAGGCTCACTTCCCCAATTTTTCTCTTTCTCGATCAGCCTGAATTCTATTTTTCTTCTGCCTAAAGTGACACAAGAGGGCTAAATCCCAGACTGTACACGCCACAAGCTGGCATAAATTCTATCAAGCGCGATTAATTCTTTGTGTGTACCCTGCTCTAAAATTTGACCATGTTCCATTACATATATGCAATGACTATGGCGAATTGTCGAAAGTCGGTGAGCGATCGCGATCGTTGTCCGATTCACTGTAATCTTTTCTAAAGAACGTTGAATAGCTGCTTCGGTTTCATTATCTACCGCAGATGTCGCCTCATCCAAAATCAGAATTGGCGGATTTTTTAAAACCGCTCTAGCTATGGCGATACGTTGGCGTTGTCCCCCAGATAACTTTTGTCCGCGTTCCCCAACTATTGTTTCATAACCTTGGGGCAGCCGCATAATAAAATCATGTGCTTCAGCAATTTTCGCCGCGTTAATAATAGCTGTATCAGGAGCATCAAAAGTACCGTAGGCAATATTTTCTGCTACCGTACCGTGAAATAAAAACACATCTTGACTAACTAAGCCTATACTGCGACGTAAATCATATAAATTCAACTTTTGAATGTCAATTCCATCAATTGTAATTGAGCCGCTAGAAACATCATAAAAGCGCAATAATAATTTTACTAAAGTACTTTTACCAGAACCTGTCGAGCCAACAATTGCAATCGTTTTTCCCGCAGGAATATGTAAAGATAAGTCTTTAATGATTGGTTCACTATTACGATAAGCAAAAGTAACATTTTTAAAATCAACTTCACCCTGCACATTCTCTACAACTAAAGGCACATCACCTGTGGTAATTTGAATAGGCGTATCTAACAAATCCATCACACGCTTAGTTGATGCCATTGCTCGTTGATATCTATCAAAAGTTTCTCCTAAAAATACCAACGGCCACAATAACCTTTGTACAAGAACTAGTAAAACACTGTAATTGCCTATAGATATTTTTCCTGAATATGCTGCCATACCTCCTAAAAATAATAAAGCCGTAAATCCTACTAAAACTAACATTCTAATTAAAGGAATGAAAGCAGATGAAAGTTTAATCGCTTTAGCATTACTTGCTCTATAAGCCTCACTTTCTTGTGCTAATCTTACACTTTCATACTTTTCTGAAGTGAAACTTTTAATTGTAGTGATGCCACTAATATTATTTGCTAAACGTGAATTAAGAAAACTAATTTTTTCTCTGACATCAGCATAACGAGGTTCAAGACGTTTTTGATATATTAAGGAACCCCAAAGAATAAAGGGTATAGGTAACATTGCTGCTATAATAATGTTAGTAGGTAAAATAAAGAAAGCACCAACAACTAAAATTATCAACGAAGTTGTCACCTGGATGATTTCATTGGCTCCCCCATTTAAAAAATCCTCCAGTTGGTTGATATCATCACTGAGAATAGACATCAAGCTGCCTGTACTACTGTCTTCAAAATAAGCTGACTCTAATTGTTGTAAGTGATTGTAAGCATTTAAACGTAAACTATGTTGAATATCTTGGGCTACGTTACGCCAAAGTCTATCATAAGCATATTGAGAAAGGGATTCAAATATCCAAACAATAACAGTTAATAGTGAAAGTAGAGCAAATTGCCATACTACTGCTTTAATGCCGAATTTAGCAATAAAAGAATTTTGTTGTTGAACTAATATATCTACAGCAACACCAATTAACCAAGGCGGTGCTAAATCTAACATTGTATTAATTACAGAGTAAGTGAAAGCTTGATAAATTTGTCTTTGAGATTTTTTTCCGTAGTTAAGTAACCGTTGAAGAGGAGAATGTTTATTCGATGAAAATTTTGCTGTCATTTGCTTAAGATTTCAATCACTGTAAGGCTTTTGAGTTTCGCATCGAGAACTAGACTAGTCCTTGATGTTGAATAGTCTCTAGTCTCATCATCTTCAAACCGCTAGCGGGAGGAAAATTTGCACCTTGCGCTTGGGGTCGCTCTGGTTTTTTATTGCTAAGTGCTAACTGATACCGTGAGAGGATAGTTGCCAGTACTAGTTTCATTTCAAATAGAGCTAAAGCTTCGCCAGGACAACGACGAGCGCCACCGCCAAAGGGTAGAAATTCATAGGGAGAGTACTGTCGTTCCAAAAAACGTTCTGGCAAAAATTCCTGTGGTTGCGGATATAAATCTTGATTTTGATGTGTCAAATAAATACAGCCGATGATAATTGTTCCTGGATTTAACTTATAGCCCATAACTTCTATCGGTGATTCTATGATTCTGGGAAAAGTTACTACTTGAGTCGGATAAATCCGCAAGACTTCATTGCAAACAGCATTGAGGTAAGGGAGTTCAAAAATTTTCATGGGATCTTTTGAGTTACTAAGGCTGGCGATTTCTTCTAGCAATCGCTCACGGATGACTGGGAGACGATGAATCCAATACAATGACCAAGTAATTGCAGTAGCTGAAGCATCTCGACCACCAAACAGTAATGAAGGAAACAAATCCCGTATTTCTTCATTTGTCATCAACTCGCCTGTTTCATTACGGGCAAATATTAACTCGGAGAGGACATCGATACCAGACGAATTTGGTTGTTGGCGGCGATCGCTAATTTCAGCATAAAGCAACTCGTCAAATTGTTGCCATAGGTAAAGAAAGTAACCCCACGGACTCCATCTACCCAAATCTCGTTGTAAAAATGGAAAAGATAAAGATAGACCAACAAAACTAGACCTGGCATACTTCATTAAAGTAGAAAGTACTTGTCTGAGTTTTTCGTAACGCTCTCCCTCACGTAAGCCAAACAAAGTATCTAAGATTACCTCTAGAGTAATCTTTTGCATAGTTGGGTAAGCTAAGAAAGATTTGCCAACTGGCAACTGCTCCATAACTTTTTCTGTTAACTCACAAATGCGCTCTCCGTAGGTTCGTATCCGATTACCGTGAAAAGCAGGCATCAGTAGCTTGCGCCGATGTCTGTGGCGTAAACCATCTAATAGAAGTAATCCGTTGTTTCCCACCAATGGAGCCACATCTTGGTTCAATTCTCCAGAGGCTATAATCTCCGTTGTATTGGTAAAAATCTGCTTCATTCCCTGCGGATTGCTAACATACACTATCGGCGTAGAATCCGACACGATCATGAAAATGTCACCATAACGGTTGTAAAAATTATCCATACAACCAAGGGGATCGGCGGCAAATTGCATTCTCAGCAACCAACCGGGAATATTCGAGGTTTGAGGTAGTTTCATGATATTTATAAGCAATAATTTAGTGATGCCAAGCAACTTTTGATTTTCGAGCTGCTGGATGATTTTCCTAAACAGAGCCAGAAACAAAATGTTGTGGTTGACTTTGGTGTTGATTTATTTGACGCATCACCATCTTGAGACCACTGGCTGGGTAACACATTAGACCATCAAAATTTGCTTGCTCTGGTCGTCTGTTGACTAGTGCTAATTGATAGTGTGAAAAAATAGTTGCTAATATTAACTTCATTTCAAATAAAGCCAACGATGCCCCGATACAGCTGCGAGTGCCACCACCAAAGGGCATAAATTCATAAGGAGAATATTGCCGCTCTAAAAAACGCTCTGGTTTAAATTGCTGTGGTTGTGGGTATAAATCTTGATTTTGGTGGAGTAGATAAATACAGCCAGTGAGTATTGTCCCTGGACTCAACTCATAACCCATTACCTCAGTTGGTGATTCTACTCTGCGGGGAAATGCGAATAATTGAGTTGGATAAATTCGCAAAGCTTCATTACAAACAGCGTTGAGATAGGGGAGTTGAACTATATTAGTTGGGTTGGGGGACTCACCAAGACTCTTAAGTTCTCTCAGCAATTGTTCGCAAACTTCTGGTAAACTATGAGTCCAGTACAACAACCAAGCGATCGCCACAGCTGAAGCATCCTGAGCGGCTAACAGTGGCGAAAGCAACAAGTCGCGCACTTCTTCATCCCCTATAAGTTCACCCGTTTCGTCACGGGCAAATATGAGTTCGGATAGAATATCAGTGCGAGAAGAGTCTGCTCGTTCGCGGCGTTCTTTAACTTCGGCGTAGAGTAGTTGGTAAATTTCTTCTTTTAGCTGGAGAAGGTATCCCCACGGACTCCAAGAGCCTAAGTCTTGTAACAAAAACGGAAGAGCAAAGCCCATTTGCATCATTGGCGATCGCATATGTTCAAATAGGGCAGGAAGTAATTGCTTGAGTCGTTTGTAACGCTCTCCCTCACGTAAACCCAACACAATTTCTATGCTTATCTGCAATGTAACAGCTTCGATAGTAGGGTAGGCTAAGAAAGGTTTACCAATGGTCAGCTGATTCATGACTCTCTGAGTCATCTCGCAAATCTGCTGTCCGTATGCTTGTATCCTAGCACCGTGAAAAGCTGGCATGATTAGCTTACGTCGATTTTTGTGGCGCACTCCATCAAGTTGAAGTAATCCCTGCTTCCCTGTAATCAAAGCCATATCTTGGTTCAATTCACCAGGAGCTGTAATATCTTTTGTATTGCTAAAAATCTGCTTAATTCCCTGTGGATTGCCAACGAAGACTATAGGTGTAGAACCAAAAAGGATAGTGAAAATATCTCCATAGTCTTGAGCTATCTTATCGAGATAGTTCAGAGGATCTTTTGTAATTTTATAGTCAGACCAGAGAGGAATTTTTTTGATTTCAGGTATTTTCATTATTGTAATTAACCTAATTAATATACATTTACATCAAAACTTTTTGAGCCTGATCAAGACAATTTTTTAATTGATTTGCTAGCTCTTGGACATGGGGTTCAGTGAACATAGAGAAATGATTGCCTGGCACTTCAACTGTTTTGATGGGTTGACTAGAACATTTGCCCCAACCTAACAGGGGGTCATCAGTATAGAATTCTGAACTATCAAAATCGTGATTAATGATTTCGCTAGCTATAAATAAAGTAATCTCATGAGGATAAACTTGTGGAACATAGTTTCGCATAGCTTGAATGTGAGCTTTAAATAGTTTAAAACCACTTATATATTGTTCCATCTCCGTATTACTCAATTCGAGGTTTACTTTTTTAAATAACAGATGAAATTGCTCATCTACTGGCAAATTTCTCAATTCTTCGTAAGAAACAGAAAAATCAACATTAAACCAGCTTTTTACAGACTCAGCTAGACGAAGTAAGAATTTAGCATCATCGTCTTTTGTCGGTTGAATAACTGTTTCTGGCAATATAGCGTCAATTACCACAAGCAAATCAACAGTTTCACCTTGCCTTTGTAATTGTTGTGCTATTTCAAAGGCAATGACACCGCCATAACACCAACCTCCCAAAAGGTAAGGGCCTTTTGGCTGTACAGTACGAATTTCTTTGAGGTAGTTAGCGGCTGTGGCTTCTACTGAAATAACTGCAAAATCGAGTTGTTCGGGAGTCTGTTCTAAAGCATAAAATGGTTGTTCTTTTCCTAGCTTTTTTGCCACAATGGGATAATTATTAACATCACCTCCGGCTGCATGAATGCAGAAGAAAGGACGCAAAGAACCAGAAGCCTGAATTGCTACCAAAGGAGAACCAGAACCCAAACTAACTGGCTGGCTAACAATCTTTGCTAGTTTTTCAATTGTTGTATTTTCAAAAAGAGTAGATAGAGGTAGATTGTGGCCAAAACGCTCATAAATTTTAGCCATTAAGCGCACGGCTAAAAAAGAATGTCCACCTAAATCAAAAAAGTTATCGGTTACTCCTATAGGACTAATATTGAGGAGATTTGACCAGATTTTTTCTAATGCTAATTCTGTAAAATTCCGAGGAGCAATGAAGGATTTAGTAGAATGTAAACGAATTAAATCATCATTTGGTAGTGAGTTTTTGTCTACTTTTCCATTTGGTGTTAGTGGTATTGTATCTACTACCACGAAAGCAGCAGGAATCATAAAACTCGGCAATTTATGCTGCAAGTATTGTATTATTTGTGGAATTAAATCTTCTTGTTTAGTGACTATATAAGCAACCAAATATTGCTCGTCTTGAGCATCTTGACGAGATATAACAACAGCATCTTGCACAGATGGATGTTGCGTAATTGCTGAAGTAATTTCTCCCAACTCTACCCGAAAACCACGGATTTTGATTTGGTCATCATAGCGACCTAAATATTCCAACTGACCATTGTTGAGAAAGCGCACTAAGTCGCCAGTTTTGTAAAGCTTATTCCCTGGAACAAAAGGGTTATCAATAAATCGTTCGTCAGTTAGTCCTGTACGATGTAAATAACCCTTGGCTAATCCATATCCACCAATACATAATTCTCCAACTACCCCGATGGGAACAATATGCAAATGACGGTTTAAGACGTAAACTTGTGTATTGTTTATGGGATAACCAATAGGAACATTTGTAGACTTTTCAGTTAACAAATTTGTATCGTAAAAAGTTACGTTAGCAGAGACTTCAGAGGAACCATAAAGGTTAATTAGTTTTGCATTTGGGAGTAACTTTTGGAAATTTTGCGCTAAATCAACACTAAGAGCTTCTCCACTACAAATCCAAAGTCGGAGATGGGACAAATTTTGAGTGAGATGGCTGTAAGAATCTAAGAGTATTCGCAGCAGTGAAGGAACAAGCACCAAGCGCGAAACTTTGTGACGAGCGAGGTTTTCTAAGAAAAGTTGGGGGTCTTTAGCGATCGCATCAGGGATAATAACGGTAGGAATCCCCCGCAATAAGGGGGCAAAAATTTCCCATACCGAGTCTACAAAACTAATAGCTGTTTTCTGACAACAAATTTCATCGGTTGTAAAAGGATAGGTTTTCCACAACCAATGTAAGCCATTAACTGTACCTCGATGTGTACCGAGAACACCTTTAGGCGTTCCGGTGGAACCAGAGGTGTAAATTACATAAGCAATATCGTTTTCTGAAGATTTGCTGACGGGATTTTCTGGACTTTTTTTCTGGATAGTATCCCACTCTGTATCAAGAGCGATCGCTGTTATTTTGTCTAAGCGATTAATTAATGATGTATTACTAATTACTAATGAAACTTGGGAATCAGCAAGCATAAACTGAAGACGCTCAACCGGATAATTAGGATCAAGGGGTAGATAAGCACCACCAGCTTTGAAAATAGCTAGAATTGCCACTACCATATCAATCGAGCGTTCTAGACAAATACCAACAATTTCACTGGTAATTCCTAAATTGATTAAATAATGAGTAAGCTGATTTACTTTTTGATTGAGTTGTTGATAAGTTAGCTGTTCTGACTGGTCAATTAGTGCCAAAATATTGGGCGATCGCTTGGCTTGCTGTTCAAATAATTGGTGCAAAGATACATCACCAGGATAATCTGCGCTGGTATTATTCCACTCTTCTAATAATTGTTTTTGCTCTTGAGCAGTTAGTAGCCGCAATTCAGAAATATTTTGATTGGGGTTACTAACAATGCTTTCTAATAAAGTATGGAAATTATCAATCAATCTTTTAATTGTTGAAGAATCAAATAAATCTGTATTGTATTCCCAAAATCCAGTTAATTCTTGTTCAAATTCAGAAATAGACACAGAAATATCAAACTCAGATGTACCACCATCAATTTCCAACGCACGCAAGTTTAAACCAGAAACCTCTTTAACAGGCGTGGGTGCATTTTGTAGAATAAACATCACCTGAAACAATGGATTACGGCTTAAGTCGCGTTCGGGTTGTAAAGCTTCTACTAACTTCTCGAAGGGCAAATCTTGATGTGCATAAGCATTAAGAGTTACTTCTCGGACTCGACTTAAAAATTCTCGAAAGCTGGGATTACCACCTAGATTGTTACGCAGTACCAAATTATTAACGAATAAACCAATTAACCCTTCTAATTCAGCTCGATTGCGGTTTGCAATTGAAGAACCTACTAGGATATCTTCTTGGTCTGTGTAGCGGTAAAGTAATGTATTAAAAGCTGCCAGCAGAGTCATAAATAAGGTGCATCCTTCTTGCTGGCTGAACTTATTGAGTGCTTGAGTCAATTGTTTGGAGAACGTAAAATATTGTTTTGCACCTTTAAAAGTAGCAACAGCAGGACGTAGACGATCTGTAGGCAACTGTAGTACTGGTAGCTTACCTCCTAATTGTTGCTTCCAGTAATTAAGTTGGGTTTCGAGTAGTTTACCTTGCAGGCGATCGCGCTGCCAAATAGCAAAGTCTCCATACTGGATGGGAAGTTCGGGTAGAGGGGAAGGTTTACCTGCACAAAAAGCAGCGTACAACTTTGCCAGTTCTTGTGCAAATACACCCATAGACCATCCATCTGTCACAATGTGATGTATAGTCAAAAGCAAAACGTGTTCTTCTTCGCTCAAGCGTAGCAAAGTAGCTCTTACTAGCAAATCTTTAGCTAAATCAAAGGGCTTTTTAGCCTCTGTATTTGCTATTTTTGTAACTTCTACTTCCCAATTTGTCCCAAATAAATGTTCAATATTTATAATATTTAAATTCCCATTGACTTGGGATGATATTACTTGTAATGGTTGTTCATCTACCGTAATAAAATTTGTTCGCCAAGCTTCGTGACGGTGAATAATTTCGTTAAGACTTTGCTGAAGTGCTGTGACATTTAAAAAACCTTTTAAATGTAAAGCACTAGAAATATTGTAAAAAGAACTACCGTAATAAAGTTGGTCAATAAACCATAGTCTCTGCTGAGAAAAAGACAAAAGTACAGGTTCAGAGCTTTGACGTTGAGGAATAGTCTCAGCTTTAAATTTTCCTCCTTTCAATTTTTCTAAAAGAGCCTTTTTAGTAGTTGATAAATTAGAATATTGCTTGTCCATAATTAAAGATGTACTGATAATTAAAACATGAGTTAGGAGTCAGATGTCAAACAGGCTTTTATTTCGTTTATAAACTTCAATCCCCAATAAAAATTTGCCCAGTTAACTTTATAAAAACTCTGCGTACCTTTGCGCCAATCTCCGCGCACCTATTCTGCGGGTTTTGCGTTATACCCATTCACTAAAATTCTGATACAGATCCAAACCCAGAAACCCTTGTCAAGTCAGGATTTATCAATTGCGAATTGGTATTAGCGGTATGCGTTTAAAAAAGCAAAGAAACAATCAACCCTGAATAGTATTCAAAAAAGCTTCAGCTTCTTCTTCAGATAATTCAGCAATTTTTTCAATCATAAATGCCTCAATCATTTCTGCTTGCTTGGCAACAGTCAAAGCTTGCAGTAAAAGTTCACGTAGTGGTAATTCCACAGGAAAATTCACTTGTAGACGAGAAGCTAATTGAGTAGCAATTAAAGAATCTCCTCCTAAATCAAAGAAATTATCATAAATACCGACTTGCTCAATTCCCAAAACTTCTTGCCAAATATGGGCAATTCTTTGTTCTAATTCGTTAGTTGGCGCAACGTAAGAATTACCGAGTTTGGGTCGGGAATATTGTGAGTATAAGTCTTTTACTTCTGTATCTTGCGGATGCGCTATAGAATCAAAAGTTTGATTTCTTTCATCTGTTAATAAAGATGGCAATTTGGCTTCAATCCAATAACGCTGACGTTCAAAAGGGTAAGTAGGCAAAGGAATGCGATAACACTGTTCTTGCTGATATAATTCCGACCAATCTATTTCTATACCTGCCAGCCAAAGGCGACCTAATGTATTTAATAAAAAAGCAATATCTGATTGTTGTTCTTGAGGATGACGTAAGGATGTGAGTACCAATTGATTTGTATCTGGTGCTAAATGTTGTTTAGTTAATGTGCTTAATGTTCGTCCTGGGCCAATTTCTAAAAAAATTCCTTCTGACTGTTTCAATAACTCAGATATCCCAGCAGAAAATCTCACACAAGAGCGTAGATGCTGGCTCCAATAATTTGAATTTGTGGCT
The DNA here is from genome assembly GCF_034531155.1 of Nostoc sp. ChiVER01. NCBI lineage: Bacteria > Bacillati > Cyanobacteriota > Cyanophyceae > Nostocales > Nostocaceae > Nostoc > Nostoc sp. ChiVER01. The sequence goes on from NZ_JAVRBS010000046.1 coordinate 36,060, forward strand.
TGATCATTTCTAATCCAAGTGCCAGTAAGGTTGGAGATAAAAGGAATTTGAGGCGATTTTAAGCGAACTTTTTTGACTTGCTCTTGAAACGATGCTAAAACAGGTTCCATCATCTGAGAATGAAAGGCATGAGATGTATGCAAAAGGCGACAATCTATACCTTTAGAGCCTAAGTAGGTTTGTAGTGCTTCTATAGCCTCTGTTCTTCCCGACACTACGCAAGTAGATGGACTGTTAATGGCAGCAACAGAGAGTTCCTTACCCAAAAATTGTTGTACATCTTTTTCTGGTAGTGGTACAGCAAGCATACTTCCAGCAGGTAATAACTGCATCATTGCACCCCTGGCTGTGACTATAGCTAAAGCATCTTCCAAAGAGAAAACGCCTGCTAAAGTTGCGGCTACATATTCACCGATGCTATGACCAATCATAGCAGTGGGGCACACTCCCCATTGCATCCATAACTTGGCGATCGCATATTCAATCACGAATAGTGCAGGTTGAGCGAGTGCTGTTTGTTGCAGTTGCGCTGAGGCTGTTGCTATTTGTTGTTTGCTGGGATAAATTAGCTGACGTAAATCAAGCCCCAAGTGAGGTTTGAGAATATCCGCACATATATCTACTTGTTGACGAAATATTGGCTCAACCTCGTAGAGTTCCCGCGCCATATTTACATATTGCACGCCCTGTCCAGAAAACATCAAGATGACTGGACGGTTGCTAGGTTTTTGGTAATAGTTAAAAACTCGTTGCGGATCTAGGGTAATCAAAGCCTTTAACGCATCATCAAAATCATGGCAAACCACCATCCGGCGATGTTCAAAAGTCTGCCGCCCGATGTTGAGTGTATAAGCAACATCAGCCAAGTTAAGTTCGGGATGCTCTTTTAAATGGTTAACAAGATTAGCTGTCACCTGCTCAAGAGCATTCTCAGTTTTAGCCGATAAACACAACAACTGATATGCTCTCCCCTGCACTCCTGCACCCTCCGAAGTTCCGATGCCTTCGGCGGGCTTCGCCAACGGAGGAAGCCTCCGCTCGGACTTCTCTCTGTACCCCTGCTCTGTTACAGGTGCTTCTTCTAAAATCACATGAGCGTTAGTTCCTCCTATACCAAAGGAACTAACTCCAGCACGGCGAGGGACACCGTTAGTTTTCCATTCTGATAGTGTGGTATTGACATAAAACGGACTGTTGGCAAAATCTATCTGGGGATTGGGACGAGCAAAGTTTAAGCTGGGGGGTATTTGCTTGTATTTCAGAGCTTGAACAGTTTTGATTAAGCCAGTTACACCTGCTGCTGTATTTAGGTGTCCAACATTAGTTTTTACAGAACCAATTGCACAGAAATTCTTTTTATCAGTGCTGCAAGCAAAAGCTTGTGTCAGAGCGGCAATTTCAATTGGATCTCCCAAGGAAGTGCCAGTACCATGAGTTTCGACATAAGAAATAGTTTCGGGAGCGACTCCAGCTAAAGCCATTGCTTCCGAAATTACTGCTGTTTGTCCATCCACACTTGGAGCTGTGTAACCAACTTTTAAAGAGCCATCATTGTTAATTGCCGAACCTTTAATAACTGCATGAATATAATCGCGATCGCTAATAGCATCCTCTAGTCGCTTCAGTACTACCACACCCAAACCATTACCAAAAACAGTCCCCCCAGCGTTGGTATCAAAGGCTCGACAGTGTCCATCTGGTGAAACAATTCCCCCTTGTTCATAGTAATAACCAGTTATTTGTGGCACTGTAATTGAAACACCACCTGCTAAAGCAATATCACTTTCGCCATTGAGCAAACTTTGACAAGCAAAATGAACAGCCACTAAGGATGTAGAACAGGTTGTTTGAACATTAACGCTTGGGCCCCTCAAGTTTAATTTGTAAGAAATTTGAGTTGGTAAGTGGTCTTTATCATTGCCAATAAAAATTTTGAATGTTTCTGCTGGTTTCAATAAATCCCAATGGGCATAGAAATTAGAAAATATATTTGTTAGTAAGTAAGAACTGAGAGCGGTACCAGCAAAAAGACCAATTTGACCGGGATAAGTTTCGGAATTATACCCAGCATTTTCTAAAGCTTCCCAAACACATTCCATAAAAAGGCGATGTTGGGGATCTGTAATTTCTGCCTCTTGAGGAGTAAAACCAAAAAAAGCAGCATCAAATAATTCTATATCTTTCATTACACCGCCAGCTTTAACATAGTTGGGGTCATTTAATACAGTAGGGTTTATTCCTGCTGTGTTCAATTCTTCATCACTAAAAAAAGAAATTGATTCAACACCATTTTGCAAATTTTGCCAAAAGCTATCAACATCTTTCGCACCAGGAAAACGGCAGGCCATACCAACAATAGCTATTTCATCCTGTCCAGAGGAGCTATTTAAATCATGCAAAATATCCATCAATCTATACCTTATCAAATCTGTTAAATTTATTCCTGGTGTTTAGTAGAAGGCAGAAGAAGCAGAGGAGGCAGGGGAGCAGGGTGAGAAATAATTAATTCACCAGTCCCCAATCCCCAGTTCAAGATATAGAAATTTCCGATGCAATCTGTATTTGGTCGTTCAAAACTGCATCAATATCATTTTCAGTTGTTAACGGGTTAGCGAGGACTGCACGCAAAGCAATAATCGGAATTTCTTTACCCGTGCAGTTAGTCGTTTTTGTTGTTCGCGAAATAAAAGTACGACCAGCTTGACGCTGTAATTTTTGCAGAGTTTGGTTAAATTCACTAATGAGTAAATTATCAATTTCTGTCAAATTTTTTTGAGCAACAATTTCTCGAAATTGCTCAGGAATATAGCGATATATAACTAAGTTAGTATCAGGCTCTGCGAGCAATTCAAACTCAGGCATTGCAGAAATACGATTAGCAAGATACTGAGTTTTTCTAATTCCCTCGTCAATCAAAAATTCATATCCCTGAGTCCCGATGAGATTCAGTCCTGCGTGTAAGAATAAAGCCATACCTGGTCGAGAACCTTCCAAAGCACGTTTGCCCAAATCGAATGATCCCTTACGCATGGTATAGCTAGCTTGCTTTTCAATCGCCTGTGCGGTGTACGGTTCGCGCATGAAAACCATACCAATACCCATTGGCAGATAAAGTTGTTTGTGTCCGTCAATGGTGACTGAATCAGCCAGTTCGATACCTGCAAGCTTGTAGCGATGTTGTCTGGAAAAAACTAACGGCCCGCCCCAAGCAGCATCTACATGAAAATGAACATTAGCTTCATGTGCTATTTCTGCAATATCTAAGAGCGAATCTACCCCACCAGAATCTGTAGTGCCAGCAATACCAGCGATCGCAATAATACACAAGTTTTGTTCTTGACATTCTGCCACAGCCTGACGTAGCGATCGCAAATTGACTCGATTGTTACTGTCAGTGGGAACTTTAATTAAACTCCGAAGACCCATACCTAATAAGTCTGCGGCTTTATCAAAAGAATAGTGCATCAATTCCGAGCCAATAATTACGGCTCCTTTGTAACCGTAAAAATTGAGTGCTGCTGTTAAGCCTTCCTTTTCTACACCAGAAAAATTATCCTTAGCTCCCAAAGCCGCATTGCGAGCGCACCAAAGCGCTGCAATATTTGCTGTAGTACCACCAGATACCAATATTCCCAGCGTACTTTGACTATCTTGAATATGCTGCTCGTAAAAGCGATCAGAAAAATTGTAAATTTGACGGTGCATCATCGCCAAAGCCTGACGTTCATAAAAGCTGAGAGCTTTAGCAGTCTCAATTTTTACGGCGTTTTGATTCATTGCCGTCATCAGTTTGGCAATGGGTATCACAAAATTAGGGAGTGCCGAGGTCATGTGACCAATAAACCTTGGCGAAGATGTGTGTATTGAATGGTCAATAACATTATCGCTTAAATATTCAATATACTTTTCAAAATCAGCAGGATTTTCAGGTATTTCACTGTCAAAGAACTGATTTTTTAAAAAATTTAAATCAATATCAGTATTAGCATTATTTGCGCTTAAAAAAGAATTGCATAAATTATCAACCAACTCATCTATATTTTTTTCTACAGATGTCGATTGGCTAGATGGATTAAACAATTGCATTATTTCTTTCTCAATCCCATAATGCAATATTTGCTCGCTATCAACAAAGTAATTTGGCTTGGAAATTTCTTGTTGGCTTAATGTCATGTGATTTTTATCCAAAATGTTTTTGCTTTCTCTGTGGCTCTCAGAAATTCGCTTTTACTCATTAAATAGAATTTTTATATTAAAATTTCTACCCTTTTTGTTTAGCTGTTCTGTACCTTTGTCTAACTTCTTTACGACGCTGTATTGATCCAGTTCTGGTTTCGACTTGGCGAACATTTTGTCCTAAAGATATTTGTGCGCTTTCCCCTTGACTGAAAACCTTTGTTAAGTGACTAATAGTTGGATATCGAAACATTTCAACTAAAGAAAAGTCGTGTTGAAATTTTTGTTGTAACTTGTGATGAACTTGAATCAATAGTAGTGAATGACCACCAAGTTCAAAGAAATTATCATGTAGACCTATTTCTTGAATATGAAGCACCTCACGCCAAATATCAGTAATGGCTTGTTCTATGTCGGTTTGAGGAAGCTGTAATTTTTGGTCTAGTTCGGGACGTGCGCCCTCCAGCATCGGAAGTTCTTGGTAGTTAACCTTGCCATTAGGCAGTAATGGTAAAGCTTTTAACATCACGAAAGCTGTTGGTACCATGTATTCGGGAAGCTTCTCTTTTAGCAGGCGATGCAACTCGGTAATAGTGATGATTTGCTCGGCTTGAGAAACAACATAAGCTACTAACTGCTGTTGACTGTGTTCATCTGTTTTAGCCACGACTACAGTTTCCTGCACTCCTTGGTGTTGACTTAACACCGCTTCAATCTCTCCTAGTTCAATGCGGAAGCCACGTAGCTTAACTTGATGGTCAACTCGCCCCCAGAATTCTAAGTTACCATCAGCTCGATAACGTACTAAGTCTCCTGTTTTGTACAAACGCTTTGGTTTATCCTCCAGAATTGAAATAGTGCTGAGTAAGGGGTGCTGAGTATAGTTTTCTCCCTCTGCTCCCTCTGCTCCCCTGCTCCTCTGCTCCTTTGCTTTCCCTACCTTCTCACACGGACTTGAGATAAACCTCTGTGCTGTCAAATCTGGTTGATTGAGATAGCCTCTTGCCAATCCTGCACCGCTAACATACAGCTCTCCAGGTACGCCAACAGGAACAAGCTGTAGGTTACTATCCATTACATAAACTTGTGTGTTGTTAATAGGACGACCGATCGCAACACGCAAAGTCTCATCTTCAGTACCCATCTTATAGCAAGTAACGTCAGCAGATACTTCTGAAGAACCATAAAGATTTAAGAGGATGCTGTTAGGCATAGTCTGCCGAAACTTCTGCGAAAGTTCTAAAGATAGAGCTTCTCCACTAGTTACCCAAAACTTCAATTGGGGTAGTCGCTTTTGCAAGTCGCTGTCAATCTCTAATAGTACGCGTAGCAATGAAGGAACAAGTACCAACCTCGTAACGTGATTGTTGGCCAGTGTTTCCACAAACTGTTGTAGATTTTTGACAACATCATCGGGTACAATTACCGTTTTTACTCCTTGCAGTAAAGTCCCAAAAATTTCCCAAACTGAGTCTACAAAATTTAAGGATGTTTTCTGACAACAAACTTCTCCCTCTGTAAATGGGTAAGTCTGCCACATCCAGTAAAAACGATTGACAGCACCTCGATGAAGTCCGAGAACTCCTTTAGGTTTGCCAGTAGAACCAGAGGTGTAGATGACGTAAGCAAGATTGTCGGCTGTTATATGACTAAAGGGATTCTCTAGGCTTTCTTGGGCAATGGTGTCCCAGTCTGTATCTAGGCAAACTAACTGTGCTTTATGTTCGGGAAGTCTTTTAATTAACTGTTGCCGAGTTAATATCACTGGAACAGCTGCATCAGATAACATGAAAGCTAATCGCTGTTGTGGATAAGCAGGGTCAAGCGGCAAATATGCTGCACCAGCCTTGAGAATTCCTAAAAGCCCCACTATCATCTCAAGGGAAGGTTCTACACAGATGCCTATAGGCATTTCTGGCTTCACATCCAGCTTTTGCAAATAATGCGCCAGTTGATTGGCACGCTGATTCAGTTGTGCGTAGGTCAAATTTTGGTCTGCAAACACTACAGCTACAGCATCGGGTGTACGCTCTACTTGCGCTTCAAATAGTTGATGAATGCACTGTTGTGGATACTCAGTTTGTGTTTGATTCCAGCGTGCAAACTGCACCTTTTCAGCCTCAGTAAGCAGTGGTAACTCCCAAAGTTGCTGCTGGGGATTAGCAACTATTCCAGACAACAGTGTTTGCAAATGCCCTGCCATCCGTTCAATAGTATCAGCTTCAAACAAGTCGGTATTGTACTCAAAAGTCGCTTTTAGTCCTGAATTTACCTCTTCT
>NZ_JAVRBS010000047.1:0-40576 GCF_034531155.1 Nostoc sp. ChiVER01
CGATGGCAAGACACTGGCTTCTGGCAGTGATGACAGGACGATCAAACTCTGGGATATCAGCACAGGCAAAGCCATCAAAACCCTGACTGGGCATAGCAGTTGGGTCTATAGCGTAGTCTTCAGCCCCGATGGCAAGACACTGGCTTCTGGCAGTGGTGACAAGACGATCAAACTCTGGGATGTCAGCACAGGTAAAGCCATAAAAACCCTGACTGGGCATAGCAGTGGGGTCTATAGTGTAGTCTTCAGCCCCGATGGCAAGACACTGGCTTCTGGCAGTGATGACAAGACCATGATTTTATGGGATTTGGATTTCAATGATTTATTACTTAGTGGTTGCAATTTGCTCAATAATTACCTGGTTGCCCATCCAGAAGTGTTAGAAGAGTTGCAATCATGCCAAACTCCATCGCAGTTAGCGCAAGGGGCAACAGTGTTAGTCATCCAAGGCGAGAAGTTAGCGCGAGTTGATGATATTAATGGCGCTGTGGAAAAGTTTAGCAAGGCACAGCAGTGGGATAATAAATTAAAGTTTGATTCCCAGGTGAGAGTAAAAGAATTTGTCAACAAAGGCAAGGTTGAACGCTTACTTGATGAAGGGAACAGTCGCTCAGAAGAGAAAAAGTTTAAGGAAGCGCTAGCAGCTTATACCAAAGCTCTCAAGCTCGATCCAAAAGTCGAAATTCCTGCTGATTCTTGGAATACACTATGCTGGGATGGGAGTCTGCAAAAACAAGCCGCCGATGTTTTACCAGCCTGTGAACAAGCCATTACACTTGCACCTGAAGATGGCAACATTCGTGATAGTCGTGGCTTGGCTAGAGCGCTGATAGGTGACACCCAAGGGGCAATTGAAGACTTTGAAGCATACATCGCCCAGACTGACGATAAAGATAGTAAAGCACAACGGCAGCGCTGGGTGAAAGATTTACGCGCAGGGAAGAATCCGTTTACAGATGCAGAGCTTAAAAAGTTACAGAATTAGTGAGATATTGTGCAAAAAAATGAAGTCATCTCACTTTTGTAAAAATAAGTTTATGACCTCTCTCCAAACCCTCCCCTAAGAGGGGCTACGGTGTACACACAAGTCTGAAGTAGTTTAAAAGGCTGGTTTTTACCCCACCCTAACCCTCCCCTTGTAAAGGGGAGGGAACTAGATTTTCGGCTTCCCCCCAATACATCGGGGGGATTGAGGGGGGTAATTCGACTTGTGTGTACACCGTAGCCTAAGAGGGGAGAGGTTTTGAGTCTTACTCCCCAACCGTAATAGGGAAGGTCTATTCTAAACGTAGGGCTTTTACTGGGTCGATTTGGCTGGCCCGCACCGCGGGAAGCAAACTAGCTCCCACCCCTACCACTAGCGCTGACCCCAGTGCTAGCACTGCAATTTTGCTATCAAACTCATAGGGCAAACTAAAGGTATCAGTAACCACAACTGTCAATCCATGCACCACTCCCAACCCTGCTGTCCCTCCTATTAAACTTAAAAGCATCGCCTCTAGAATAAATTGCAGCATGATTTCTCGTTGGGTTGCACCCACCGCCCGTCTCAAACCTATTTCAGCAGTTCGTTCAGTTACTGAGGCAATCATAATATTTGCAATTCCAACACCGCCAACTAATAGCGCGATCGCTCCTACTGCTGTTAGACCTTGAGAAGCCATCTCTAGAGTTTTCTGCTGCTGTATGATATCTGATACATTATTCCAAAATTTAAATTTGTAACCTGGAAATCTTTGTAGTAGCAATTCTTCTGCTTGGTGGCTTAACTCTTCCACATCTTCAAGTGAATAAGGGCGCATTTGGATGCTCCCAATGTCGCGGCTACCCGTCAAAGCATTGTAAATAGACATCGGCACATACAGTTGACCCGCCGGGGGCGCATCTTCATTTAAACTAGTCGCTACCACCCCGACGACGATATAAGGTCTTTGCCCAGCATAAATCAGCTGCCCCACAGGTTCCTGCTTTTGGAAAAGCTGTTCTGCCAGCAATTGATCGATTACTATCACCGGACGGTAGTTGGCAAAATCTTCAGATGTGAAAAACCGTCCCGATACCAATGATTTCCCTGAAGTTAGCAAAAAATCTTGGGAAACAGGTGACATGGATGGAGTAAACTCCTTGTCCCGAAAAACAGTTGGGGTAGAACCAGCCCAATTAAAAGAACTGATCGCCTGTAAGCCCACCATTCGCTGTCGTAAGAATTCCATGTCTTCCAATTTGAATGAGGTACTTTGACCACCAGAATCCCAGTTTGGATAAACTGAAACTTGAGGTGCGCCTCGTTTTGCCAATTGTTGGGCGATCGCAGCCCGGCTAATAGTACGAACCTGAAGCGTAGCGCTGACAGCAGCCACACCCATAAATACCCCCAGAATAGTCAAAGCAGAACGCAAGGGGTTCCTACCTAAGGAGTGAAAGGTAATATTTAATAAGTCAAAAGCTGAAAGAGCCATAATAGTCGTGCCGTTACTTTTCACTTGCCTTAACTGGCAGCCCTGGCTTGAGTTGCGACTCAACAGGCGGTAGTATGACCTGTTCGCCAGGTTGCAAACCAGAGGTTACTTCTACAGTCATTAACCCTTCCAATCCCAGATTAATGGTGCGTTTTTGGGCTTGATTTTGGCTATCCCGAACCCACACAAAGGGATGTGGTTGCGATCGCACAATAGCATCCGTCTTCAAAACTACTACGTTCTGCCGTTGCTGCAACACAACCTCGACATTTACCCTGCTACCAGGGAGCAGTGTACGAGTAGGGGTATCAAGCCGAATGGTTGCGGGTACAGTTGGTTGATCTGATTGATTTTGACCGCCTCCCTCTGGTTTCTGAGCTTCAGATGTGAGTGCTTGAGGATACAGGCTTTGTACATGTCCAGTGAATGTTTTGGCATTAGGCCCGATCGCATTAACGCGGGCAAGTTGGTTAACTTGAACTTGAGCAGCGTTGAGAGTAGAAAGCTGGAGTTTCACTAATACTTTGCTGGGATCGCCCAAGGTAAGCAGGTTGGTACGCAACTCTACTCCATCACCATCCTCTACATTCACACCCAAGACTACGCCGTTCAATGGTGCAGTTACAATATTATCCTGGAGTTGCTGCTGAATAAGTTGACGCTCCAATTGCAAACTCTGAATTTTGAGAGCCGTTGTACGTGCCTCTGCTTGAGTATCTCGCAAACTAGACCGAGCAACGCGCACTGTATCTTCCTGCGCTTGGGCTTGTTGTTGGGCAATAGCTCCTTCACGCACTAGGGGAGCAAGCCTCTGGAGTTGTTGTTCCTCAGCTGTTAATCGTTCTTGGGCTTCAACAATTTTCTGGCGAGTACGTGCTAGGTTGAGTTGCTCTTGTTGAATTTGCAACTGCTGATTAGTAAGAGCAATTTTTCGCTCAGGGTAGCGCAGGGTGAGCAGCACTTGACCAAGCTTTACCCTGTCACCAGGTTTTACCATTACTCGTTCCACTGCACCCTCTTTTGGCGATTTCAAGATCCGTTGTTCTTCTAACTCAACAGTACCAGTCTCATTGATTGTGGTTTCAACATTACCTCGCTCCACGGTGAGTAAGCTTACTGCTATTGGCTCACGAGGTTGATTGAGAACTAAAAAGTATGTCAAACCACCCACACCGGCGATAGCCAAAACTCCTGACCAGGCTAGCCATCGACCTGCAATCTTGAACTTATTTTTTTCATATTTCCAGATCATGAAACTTGTCCCAGTGTGAGTTTGCAGTTAACGACAAGTGAGGACAGCTAATACTGCCGTAAATCGAAGGCGACGAGGCGGCTATTTTTTAGTACACAGCGAAAATTGGAGCGCAGATAGCGATGCAGCGCGTCATAGTGATACAGCCACCAAAAGGCTGGCCATCCAAAAACGATGAAGCTAGCTCCAAAGGAACGCGATCGCTCTAGTTCCGAAATAGCCATCTCGTCGTCTGTTGGTGGCCCCCAATACTGTCCATCTCGTTCCAGGAAAGGTATAGCATGGCGATCTGCTAATGGCTGTCCCCACTGATTTTGGTCAACTAGAATGAAACTATTTCCTGGGGGAATCAGTGCAGCTATGTCTTCTACTGCTAGTTCTAATCGTTCTGCCCAACTCCAATAGAGGTGCGGTACAAGGTGGTGTATCGACTCACTTTTTCTGGCATTCAAAGCTAGCAAGCGCTCTGCTAGTTGCTGACGATAGGTTGCATCAGCAGCCCGCTCAGATTGGAGAAGGTAAGCGATCGCATCGATGGACTCTGCTAGTACCGCAAACTTCTGCCAAGGGTTATCTGATATCTGTCCTGGATGAGCGCGAATTTGGGCAAGTTCCTTATTCAAGAAAACAATGTCAAAACGCGCCGCTAGCCTAAAGGATAGGTTTGAGTCAATCGTGTTCCAGGAGTGTGGACTATCAAACGAGCCGACTTCAAAAAGTGCAGCAGCCCGCATCATTGTAGTAGCAGTATAAATAGAACAACCGCGCCAGGCAATACATAAGTCGATATACTCCAAGCCGTTGATTAAGCCATCGGGCATATCTCCAACGTCTTGTTTTTGAGGCAGGATCGTGCCATTGTCATCCATAAATTTAGGCAACGCTAGAGAAAACCCAGCGCTGGGATGTTCATCCAAAGCTTGGACAGATTCACGGATAAAACCAGGGAGAATCAAATCGTCGTCCGGCACTATGGTTAGATATGGACTCTGATTCACTTCAATGATGCGGTTCCAATTTCTGGCGAAACCAATGTTTGTTTCGTGCCTGATATATGTAATTCGCTGGTCTTCTTTTGCAAGCGATCGCACAACCATCTCAGTATCGTCATCGGAGGCATTATCTAAAACCAACAACCTTAAATCTGCATAGTCTTGGGCTAACACACTTTCGATACAGCCCTGAAGTAACCCCGCCCGATTGTATGTAGGAATTGCAACAGTCACTTTTTCTTTAGACATTTTTATACTAAGTAATTAAATATGTAAGACTTATGTAAATCTCTCAAACTCTTATTTCTTTGAGAAATTCGCGTACTTTGCGGTTCGTTTTATCTTCAAAGTTAACCATATTATCAACTAGCAACTTGGTCAAAATCAGCACACATTTGTTTTGCAATACGCTCCCACGTCCAGTTTGAATGAACTCGCCGTGCTGCTTTTTGCCCCGCCACAGCAGCCTCATTTGGATGTTCGTACACCCACCGCATTAGATAGCGGAGGTGTTCATAATCAGGTTCTGCCCACAAACCAAAGTAGCGAACACGATTTGATTCTATGCCTTGTGCATCTACCAGATGATACTTTAGTAAAAAGCTATCTTCAGGATCGAGGTATTCAGAAGGGCCACTCCAGTTTGTCGCGATCAATGGTAAACCTGTAGACATTGCCTCTAAACCACAAAGACCAAATCCCTCTCCACGGGACGGGAGAATGAATACATCAAGCTCTTGTAAAAACTTTAATAACGCCTCTTGATTCATAAAGCCGGAAATGAATTTTATGCGGGGATCATTTACTTCATAAGCCGCCGCTTTTGCCGAACTCTTCATCAGTAAGCGCACTGATTCTTGAGGAGAAAATTCGTCTTGAAATGCACGCACTAACACATCTATTCCTTTTCTAGGGCTGAAGTCACCGAACGTTCCAAAAGTGAAAATTTCTGAGTGACAGCGATTCAGTAAAGGAAACTGTTGTGGATCAACTCCGTGGTGCAGAACTTTAATCGGAACGCGGACACCACATTCCAAAAAGCTCTCTACGTTCTGCTGGCAAGGGACATATTGTAATGTTACAGATTTGTTGATTTCCTCAACAAAATCTTTGGGAACTAAAGTAGATTCCCACATGCAATAATTGACGATGCGATCGCATTGCAGAACGCTGGGACAAACAGCATAGTGATAGTAAAAGCCAATTCTACTCCAGCGATCCAGAGGTTTAAAAAAGTTTTCAAAGCCTTTTGGCGCTTGGTTTTTTGTTGGTGCAATTGTAATATCAACACCTTGATTGGCAACAGCTTTCAGCAGTTGTCGCCCCACAGAACCATAACCTTCATTTGGACGTAGTATCGAGTGCCAGATTAATTCCTTCCGTCCTGGCTGCCAAGTACTGGGATCAAAAGCAGCAATTTCGGCAGCGTCAGGTATTAAATCATGTTGAGCAGCAGCCCCCGCTTTGGCTAATCTGTGCTGGTGATTCCAATAGACTTTTTCCCATTCTTGCCAGCAATTTCCTGCTGACACGCAATTTTGATGCCAGTGATGAGATGCGATCGCCACTGGAATATGCCGGAGTAAATGCACCTGACTCATTCGCAACCACAAATCCCAATCTTCATAGGCTTGTAATGATGAGTCAAAACCCCCTACTTCAAGTGCCGCACTTCTTCGGTGCATGACATCAGTAGCAAAGATGTAATTTCCATAACCCAGAAGTGTGCCGTCATACACAAATGAGTAAGCGACTGGGGACGGTGACACGCCTGCTTGCACCCATTCAGAATCACCGTACACGAGGCTGATATCTGGGTTTTCTCTCAAGTACTGCAAAAGTATACTTAGATGATTCGGTTTCCATTCGTCATCATCATCACAGTAGGCGACGAATGTACCCCTAGCAGCATTTAATCCTTCAGAACGGGCAGATCCTATACCATGATGCTCAGTTCGGATTAAACGTATAGACGTATGATGATGTATCTCTACTGGTTCATCACTACCATCATCAATAATGATGAGTTCAAAGTCTTGCTCGTCTTGCTTCAAAACAGAATCAATTGCCTTTTGTAGGTTTGAGTGTCTGTTATACGTGCATATAATGACGCTGATTGTAGGGGGAACAGAATTACTCATCTGAAATCTTCCTCCTTAAATTATGCGATCGAGGAGTTGGGTTAGCACTTTACGGGCATCAAAGTACTCTTCGGCAATTTCTCTAGCTGCTTGACAGTGAAACTTGTAGCGGCTGTTAATTTCTTCGATTCCCGCCAGTGCTTCAACAAGCGTTTTAAATGGAATAATGCCATTTCCTGTCTGCAACCACTCCGAAAAACCAGTTTCTTGGACGAGTACAGGGCGTCCACTGGCGAGGTAAGCAGCACTCCGCTCACTAAACCAACCGCAGTGGCTAATTGCGTAGCCATGTTTGGCTACGGTGAACTCTGCTTTGGACTGTTGAATGTAGCGCTGATAAGTCCAAGTGTCTAGTGTCGTCTCGTGGGGATCTTGTAGTATCCAGCCTTGATTAGCAAGTAGCGATCGCGGTGCTGTTGGGCTACCTACCGCTAACTCAAATATAGATTCGGTTTTCTGGGGTAAATCTAAGTAAGGCTGAAAAGAGTCAGACTTCATACCGTAGTGTTGCCCATTGTATTCACGGGCTGGGTAACTGTCCCAGAGCATGACAGTGGTAAACTTCCCTTCCTCGACTCCTGATGTGGCAGGCCAAGCATCTAAAAAGATGGGATGGCGCGTAGCTTGCCAAGGTAGTCCATCATTAGGGATGGTGGAGAGATTGCACTCAATATTTTCTCCAAAGGTTAAGAAAGCTGTATGTTGCTTGGCTAAATTTAGAGCTGCGGGATCGGTTAAGTGTCGAATCTGGGTAAAAACTGGATCTTTATCGATAAATGCCCGTGCTGGGATCTCCATCAGCCAAGGGCGCAGAGGATTCACACCGGAAAAGTTCAAAACGACATCGGCGGTAGCACAGACGCTTAGGATATTGTGAGCGCAGGGGCCATACCAAGATGATGTGTGAGCATCGTAATACGCCCAGCGATCGCCTAGTCCGACTTTGGCAAAAATGCGCGTTGCAAATTCCAACCCGTAGGTTGGATCTGTATCCATCACACCTCTAACTGGGTCATAGCAAGAGGGGTAGTCGTCGCTATCCTCAACGAAGTAGACATCGTGTCCCAAGCTGGCAAGACCTAAAAGGTAGTGCAAATCGCTCCAAGCCATGCCACCTATAGGGCCGCGCACGATGTAGCCAAGCACAATAATCCGCAGGCGATTGACCGGATCGGAATTGGTTGGGGTGCTGGTAATGTTAAAAGGTAGGTTAGTCATGACGACCTCCTCAAGATAGCGCTGCATTAAGTAGTTGACTGAGTATTAAATTCGAGTCGAAATACTCGTGGGCAATGTTACGTGCCGCTTTTGTGTGCCATGTATAATTTGCCTCGACTTCATGGATAGCTGCGATCGCTTCTTCCTGTGTCGTGAATGTCAAAATCCCCTCTCCTACAGGCAAGATGGTACTAAAGCCAGTATCTTGAACAACTACAGGACGAGCAGCAGCCAAGTAGCAAGCAGAACGGCAACTAAACCAACCACTAGCCATCGCTACGTATACGTGTTTAGCTGGGGAAAGTTCACCTCGTGAGTTAGCGATAAATTTCTGATAACTTTCTGGAGTTAATGTTGCGCTAGGCCCATCCACTACTTTCCACCCTGCACTTGCTATCTCCATTAAGGGAGCTTTCACACCACCTACTGCCACAGAGAGAGGTACACTTGTGCGTTGAGGCAAAGTCAGCAATTTCTCAAACTCACTGCCTTTGCTGTTATACTCTATACCTTTGTAAACTAACTTTCCTTTGAAGGCGTTCCAAGTCATGATCGTCGTCCACGCTCCCATTTGGGGCGGTGGAACGCAGGCGACACGCTCCCACAAGTCCATTACAACTGGCATCCGCGTTGTTTGCCATGCAAAATCTACCTTGGGGATGAGGCAATCTGCGTTGTGGATGTTCTCTGCATAGGTAAAGTGTCGGTCGTGGGCTGCTACTGAATCGCACCATCGCTCAACGTTCTCTGACCAAGCAAAGCGCTCACTAAGCATGAGTTGGTTGTAGCCAGGATCGGTGTCGAGGAAGATTTTCACGCACCGCGACGAGAGGCGATCGGGAATTATGCACGCTCCACTAACATTTAGAAATACATCAGCTGTCCGTGCTACTTCGTCGAATTCTGCTCGGTTCATGCCGAAGCTGGTTGAATGCAAGTGCAAGTAATGCCACCGCTTTTTTAGTTCTGGCGCGTACTGCTCCCAGAAATCTTGAATGTATTGCGTTGAGTAGCTAGCGTCTGAGGTATAGGTTTTTTCGAGGGGATGATATGGCCAACTCCAAGTGTCTTCGTGATAGTATACGTCATGCCCCAACCGCGCCAGCCCGATGACGTACTGGAGATAATCCCACGCTACCCCACCGACTGGATACAAGCCGACGAGTCCTGTGACGATGATGCGAAGTTGTGAAGACATGTAGCTACCTAGTACCGCAAGGCGGAATTAAAAATTAAAAATTAAAAATGAATACAGTGTAAGTGTTTTATTCATTTGGAATGGGTGGTTTATTTCCGCCGACCTGTACTAGTAATGTAAGGAGGCAGAAGAATTTTAGATTTTGGATTGCCGATTTTAGATTGAAATATTTTCCTAATCTAAAATCCAAAATTTAAAATCCAAAATTGATTGACTCAACACTCACGATTATGCAGCTATTAAATTGATGAGTCGTCCGTCTTCGATTTCCATCCGCAAATCGCAAATCTCTAGGGTACTCAGGCGGTGGGCAATCATAAAGGTGGTACGTCCGTATACAAGACGTTCCATTGCTTCCATAATTGCAGTTTCGGTTTTGGTATCGACGGAACTGGTGGGTTCGTCAAGGATCAAGATGGGGGCATCTTTGAGGAAGGCACGGGCCAGGGAAATTCGCTGACGTTCGCCACCTGAGAGGCACATACCGCGTTCGCCGACTTGAGTTTCGTAACCTTGCGGTAGTTTGGAGATGAAATCGTGGGCGTTGGCTGCTTTGGCTGCGGCAATAATTTCGCGATCGCTCGCATCAGGTTTAGCGTATGCAATATTCTCGGCAATACTAGTCGAAAACAGTACAGGCTCCTGTAAAACGATCGCAAACTGGTTGCGGAGATCGGCTAATTTGTAGTCGCGTAAGTCAACGCCATCAAGCAAAATCTCTCCATTGGTAGGATCGAAGAACCGCATCAGCAGGTTTACCAGGGTTGTCTTACCCGCGCCTGTTCTGCCAGCAATACCTAAATGAGTTCCAGCAGGAATTTCAAAGGAGATACCCTGCAAAACTTGGTGGTTGTCAAAGGCAAAGGAAACATTATGGAAGCTGACAGCGCCTGAAGCACGAGAAATCGGTTGAGCCTGTTTGCTCTCAACTACATCTGGTGCTTGATCGAGAAGCAAGAAAGCTCGCTCGGCACTAGCTAGCGATCGCTGTAGCCCTGTGACTTGATTACCGATAGATTGCAAGGGCCCATATAGCTGTATAATATATGCCTCTACTACAAGTAGCTCACCTAAAGTTAAAATACCTGTTTGGACGTGTCGTACACCCATGTAAAGGATGACAGCATACCCTACAGCAGTTATCACATTGATCAGGGAACTGACAAAATTTTGGATGGCGACGACGCGCATACGTATCCAAATGGCTTTGCTAAAGTTGCTGACAAAGCGTTCTCGTTCGCGCTCCTCCCGACCAAAAGCCTTGACAACACGAACGGCTCCCAATACCTCCTGGACAACTGACATTGCCAAACTTTCAAACTTTTGATAGTCAAGCCACTGAGTACGTAAGCTACCACTTGAGATCCGCGTCACTAAAAACAAAAAGGGTGAAACTAACAGTGCAATCAGAGCTAGCTGCCAGTCAATCAGGGCAGTGACATAGAACATGCCAACGAGCCACAAACCTGTAATAAATAACGGTACAATGCCATCAATCGTTGTCCATTGAATGGCAGGAGCATCGTATTGGATGCGGTATGTAGAGTCGAATGTGCCTACGGAATCATGGTAAGAAAGTGAAACGCATTGAGCGTGATGCAAAAGGCGGGCCCGGAAGTCCAAAACCATCTTTTCACTTGTATACGTTCGCAGTAACGAACTTGCCAGCCCAAGGAGTGGACGCAGTAAGGCAATGAATATCACGAAGCTGGCAGCGAATATCAGTAAAGTAGTTTTGGAACGCGTCAAGGTCGCTGGGAGGAGTGCATCCAAGAAGCTAGGGAGCGGTTGAGAGCCGATAACGTTGTCAACAACAATCTTTAACGGCAGTGGGGTAAGCAAGGCGAGGGGAGTTGACAGCAAGTCAAGCACAAAAGTACCCACAATGTGAAACCAGTAGGGTTTTACTTGAAGCAGCAACCGCCGATATATCTTCAAATCTATAGCGAACTTTGCGGTAGTCATTATGGCTGTAATATTGCACTTTGCGGGGCAGACTTATTACCCGTGGCTTGTATTGGTAGTAAGTACACTCTTTTGGCAATAATCTCCAGTACTTGGTAGAGAATACGTCCCAACTGAAAGTTCTGATATAAGATGACGGTGGCGTTGAGTATACTTACTGCAATTGTGACTGTTGCTACTTCTGGCATTCCCAGAACGATCGCCACAATTGTGAACAGGCAATAGGCAATCATAGCCATAATGGCTAACTGTGACATTCTCAAGGCACACCGCACTCTCAAAACTCTTTTGTTACCCCCATGATTTTCAGTACATACTTTCAGCTGAACTTTTGACCAAATCCCCTGGTAAATTTCTAAATCCCAGTCGCTCCAGCCTTGATCCATTGCAATGAAATACTTGCAAGGCAAGAGTAAATCCATTACCTTTTGCAGCAAGTTCTCCTTCTCTATTCCTGCTTCTGTCCAATAGGACAACTCATAAGCGCGATCACGCCAGGAAATATTTACTTTGTGGGCTGGCGAATCAAACTGAATTAAATCTGCTTGAGTTAGTGTTTGAGTCATTTTTTTAGAGGCTTCCATTTTTATTTACAGTTCATCAAGCTTTATCGGCTCGGCTTTCTTGAGTTCTTTGATCCGCCATTTGTAGCGCTCTATACTACGTACAAGCGGCCCCAGATAAATCAGTAGCGCCACAAGCAACCGTGCCCTTCTTTTGAGGAAACGAGAATCAATCCGCGCTTGTATAGCACCAGCTACACACCAGGTAAAAGAAATAAGGAACATTGCTGCACTCAACCACGGGCGATCGCCAGATAAAAGCGCAGACACAAATAGGATCAAAGCTGCGACATTCCACTCTAGTGTTAGTGGAAGGTAAGAAATGAGAGATGAGGAAGGCTCGTACAAGGTTTGAAACAGACCCCGACCAAACACCCCAGAATAGATAACTGGTTGACCAATACGAAGAAATGTAGATAAATCTCCGTAGATTCTCCCCAACCAAGAGGGCTGCCCCAGAAGGTTAAAGCGGTAGGGATGCTGAAAATAAACGAGTGCTTCTGCCTTTCCATAGCCTTGCTGCTGTTTGAGATAGGCAGCTACTGTGTTACGGCGAAAATGCCATACGATTGCAGCCGGGCTAAAACCAATGATGTAACCTTTATCTTGCAGCCGCCAGCAGATATCGACATCATCACCAGCAGTGCGAAATATCGGGTTAAAGCCGTTAATTTCTTGTAGAACCTCCCGACGAAAAGCCATGTTGCAACCAGCAATATGTTCGGCTACCTCATCATTCAAAAGTATGTGGGTAGGTACACCGGGAGAGACAGCAACGCAAGCGGGAACGAGAGAGTCCTCCGGGGGAGATAAGTTTGGCCCGCCTACAGCAGCGACATCAGAGGAGAGAAACTTGGCAACCAGGTAGGTGAGCCAGTCTGGATCTGCCATACAATCAGAATCGGTATAGGCGACAATTTCGCCAGTTGCGGCAACCATCCCAACATTGCGGGCGACACTTAATCCCTTGTTTTCTTGACTAATTAGGCGTACATAGTCGTAACGCTGAGTAATTTCGAGAGTGCGATCGCTCGATCCATCATTAACTACAATGACTTCATAGTTGGGATAGTTTAGTTCTTTGAGAGAAGCTAAACAACTGTCCATCGTGCGTTCAGCATTGTAAGCACATACAATCACTGAAACTTTAGGATACTCAGGTAGCAGTGGCGGCAAAGGCGCTGTGTAATACTGCTGTACCGTATGGAAAGCTGGTTTCTCGATCCGTTCGGCATCAACTACACCAAAAGCCCAGTCCTGTATGGCATATCCGCCGGTAAACCACTCATCCGTCCAAGAAAAGATGATCGTTCCTGCTGCTCCCATCTCAAAACTAGATGACAGCTTTTGAGAGAGAATTTCGGCTTGGGCTTGGGTTCCTTCACGCATCGAGTCAACGCCAAACTCACTCAGTACTAGAGGTTTATCCTCGGCAAGGTTATGAAGCCGAGAGAGGTAGCGGCGAAAATCTTGTTCTCGATGCAAGTAAACGTTAAAGCAGGAGAAATCAGTAAAGTCAATATTTAAATACTCAGTACAAGGATAATTAGCATAACTTACTAAACCTCCGGGATCACTAAATTTTGCTACCTCCATTAACTCTTTAATAAAAGCCCGAACTGGTTTTGCTCCATGCCATCGGACAATATCTGGAGGAATCTCATTGCCCACCAAATAGGCAAAGGTGGCGGGATGATCCCGGCAAACTTTAACTCCTTGAGTAATGCAGTTACGGATTTCTCCTTTCACAGCAGAAGAGTCGAGGAAGGCGATATGCTGAGACCAAGGTATACCAATTAACAGCCTAAGACCATAGATTGCAGCTAGATCCAAAAGCCAATCAGGTGGAACAGTATAGGTACGCAGGCAGTTAGCCCCCATTTCTGCCATCATAGCGAAATCTTTTTCCACAACTGATTTTTCTGGAAACGACTCACCGTGGCTACCAATGGAGAATGGGCCGTAACTAACTCCTTTAAGAAAAAACTTTTTATCTTTAATAAAGAAAAACTTACCTTTTACTGTGACTACCTCGCCTTTGACAAGTGGTTCAGCACAGAAGCCAGAAGGTGTTGAAGTCAAATTTTGCAAATTACCCCCGACAATTCACTGCAAGTTTATTTCATTGCTGCTGAAACACTACGTCGAGTTTACTTAAAAAGGGAAACACACACACTTAGCTCAGTAACGCATTTGCAGCATATTCTTGCGTTAGTACCACCACAATCGCTATTAGTTAACAGTCTTGTAATAATTAAAGTTTGTCAGAAGTGCGTTTGCGATCGCGTTTACGAAAATGTATAAATTAACGTATAGTTTCAGTCTAGTTTTGTATCCATTTGGTCAGACATTTGGGTAAAAATATTCTGACTCAGCAACTGGCGTTGCTGAGTCAGTTCAAAAATTTGCGCTTGAATAGATAGATTCAGCCTTCAATTTCAACCTAAAGACGAAATGCTACAAAAAATTTTATACTACATATACTTCAATACTTTTCGGATAAACTCAATAATCTCTCTTTTGGTCTGGGGAAAGGTTAAAGGGCAAAGGGGAAAGGTAAATTCAAACCCTTTCCCTTTCCCCTTTCCCCCTTAACCGAAAAGTACCGAAAAGTATTGACATATACTTGTCTTGAAAGGGATAGTTCCAAAACTGTTAGTAAGTCAGTGCAATAAAACCAAACTATGTAAATAGAAGTAAATAAGGCTCAAACTCTTTCTCTCCCTGCTCCCTACCTTATTGCAACAATAATTATTTACGCCGATCTACTTACTGTGATTCATAAACCGCTATATGTTGTATTTCATGAATATTTTAGGGGCGGGTAACAATAACGTTACCAAAATATCCTCTGTTACGGTGGGAGTTACTTTACAAGTACTCTTGAGGCAATCTACCAATAAATAGTTGGCAGTGTAGTACTGCTTGAGTATTTCTTTATGCTGCTCGCTAAATTGCCACTGATGACCAATATTGCGAGACCGAACTATCACCAGTCTCAATTCATTAGCCCAAGTCTGACCGTTAGCACTCCACCATTCTTTTAACTTTTCTCTGCCTTGAAATGGAGTCGGTAATTGCTCTTTGAGTTTTTGCAAAGAATGCTGTAACTCAGGGTTACAAGCAACAGTTCCGTTATCAGGGAGAGCAAACCTTAAAGCCAAAACTCGATCTAAAGTCTGCTCGTAAGGAAGAGCAAGGCTTAAACGAAGGGCAAACTGGAGAGCTATATCTAGAGCTAAATCAGGAGTAAGATTGCTAGTAAACCTGAGATCGATACCAAGAGAAAAAGCTAAGTCGTTAGTCAAGTTCAGGTCGTCGAGAAGTTCTAGTGTCAAATAAAAGGCACGAACACTTACTCTTTTGTGGGTAGACTGAACTGAAAGAGACTTATGGTTGAGCCAGTTGAAGAACTTTTGCAATTGCTTATCAAAGCTGACAAGCTGATCAATATGTTGCTTCATTAATTGCAACAGACAAGTGGGATTATCCAAGATGCCAGCAGTTAATAAAAAGATTTTGTGCCAACGTGCTTCACTCAAATGGCTAACCAACTCAATTATTTTTTTTTCTAATATTTGTGGATTGGGACTAGTAACAATATTTTTTGCTGTTAAATACTGCTGAAATGCTATATGCGAGAATGAGTAAATCCCTCGTGCTTGCTCTATCAGTAGTCCATCTGTCTCAAGCAATTTTAGCACTGCTTCACTGCTGAGTTGCAGTACCTCTGGCTCAGTTTGCTTCATGAGATAGTCGGTAATGTATTGCTGGACATTACTTTGTGTGAAAAAGTAATTACCTTGCTTAAAAGTAATAGCAGCAATTTGACTCAACAGTTCAAGCTTATGAGGTAAAGACAAATGAACATAAATTTCATTTCGTTTAATGTTCCTCACTTTATCCCAGCGATTGAGCAAAATGTCTAACCCTTGCTTATAAAGTTCAACCCTTCTAACTGGAAAGTCTGAGCGGGCTTGAAATACACAACAAATTAGGTTAAGCAAAAGTGGCCTTACGGCTATTTCTCGAATTTGTTGATTCTCCAACAACTGTAATTTTTGCACGAACTCACAAGCTAAAGCTTTTCCTTTTTCTAGGGAATTTTTGCTAACGTTGACAAACCAATTTTGGACAAAAGCCTCAATCTGGGAAGAGTCAAAATCAGCAATTTCAACATCGCTAAATCCCTCAAATTGATAATATTGATAACCAATCCGACATGTAATAATAGACTGATTTCTATAATACTTTTCAGTAAAAGTATCTATTTCACTGATGATTTTAACATTATTATCTTCTGGAATTTCATCTAAGCCATCCAGCAGAATTAACATTCTACCATCAACCAGTAATGTTTGGATTTCTTGATCTGAAGCACCGCAGTCCGCAAGCTCTTGACGAATATAGTTAAATAAACTATGAGTCCCGGTTTTTTTTGCATCCTCAGCAAAGTTTTTCAAACGAATAAAAATAGGTATCCGGTCTGATAGTAATTTGCCTTGATTGCATTGAATGGCAATATGCTGTAAAAATGTGGTTTTACCAGATCCTGGTTTACCTAGTACCATTAGTTTAGGATAGGTAATAACTGCCTGTATTGCAGATAATCGTTCTTGATCAACTTGATTTAAACCAGAACAGTTTAACTCTTCTGGAATTAACTCTTGTAGATCAAGGATATCTAACCATCTTCGACTTGTAATATTATTCAGAATATTCGTGCTGACATAAATTTTTTCTAATTGAATTGGTTGAGCAATATCTAATAATCGCGTAGTAGCACATTGGGATTGAATTTTATTACTTAGACGCGATCGCAACATTTGCACTAAGCTTTCCACATCCTGGCAGTTTTGCCATCCTTGGTTGCCTTCTGTCAGTAACTTCTGATCGGGTAGTTGAGCAATGTCTTGCCAATCTAAACCAAGTTGGAAGCAAATCTCCATGAAATTCTGTCGGTCTATCGGTTTGCCTGTGAAAAACTTCCAGATTGACTGGCGAGTTTCAAGTCCTACCTCACTAGCTAAATACTCTTGCGTCCACTCTCTGATTTTAAAAGCCCTTTTTGCTTTTTCAATACCTACAGTAGATGCTTTCAACGAACGTCGTGCCATAAACCTGTTTTGAATCTCCAGTTATTAACTTAAGGAAGCATATCAGGAATTAATTGTTTATCCTTTAAGTTTGTAATAATTTTACTTTAAAGTTTGACTTTAATAAAATTATTTTGAATAGTATAGAAAATAAAAGTAGCTCAGAAAAAAGTGTAATTAGTGTAAGAACACGTATTATTCATATTATTTTTGTTACTGGTTTTTAAAATTACCTAACTTAATTTAAAGTTTTCTTCCCCCTTATGGCTTATTTATCTTTAGAGAGAGTAATGGTTGCGAGTTTTTTGTGATTTTAATTACTGTTAAAATGTAACAAAAGTAGGAAAAGTAGGAAAAGTAGGAAAAACTTAAATAAGATAAGTTATACATTAAGTCATACATTTTCTTAGACGCGATCGCAAACACATTTATTACAGACTGGAATTTATGTAAAGGAATTGTGCTAGTACCACAACATTAGGCACAATCGAGACAGTTTTGTAAGCGGTTCTTCGTGCGAGATAGCTCGTCTTGAGGAAATGGTTTTGTAATTAAGTTAACAAAGGTTTTTTACAAAACCAAGCTATATCTATCAGGATTTGACATCTAATCTATGAAAATACTGGTAACTGGAACTGAAGGCTATATCGGTTCTTTATTAGCCCCAATCTTGATAGAACATGGTCATGAAGTTATTGGGGTTGACACAGGATTCTATAAAGTTGGTTGGCTGTACAACGGTACCGAACTCACAGCCAAAACTCTTAATAAAGATATCCGCCACATCACAGTTGAAGATTTGCAAGGTGTTGAGGCAGTCATTCATTTAGCTGAACTCTCTAACGATCCCGCCGGACAGTTACGTCCTGATGTGACTTATGAAATTAACCATCAAGGCTCAGTTCAACTTGCTCAACTAGCTAAAGCAGCCGGTGTGCGTCGCTTTATCTATACGTCTTCGTGCAGTGTTTATGGCGTTGGTACTGATGAATACGTTACGGAGGAGTCTTCTGTCAACCCCCAAACGGCATACGCTGAATGTAAAACCTTGGTAGAGCGAGATGTTAAGTTGTTAGCTGACGATAGTTTCTCTCCTACCTTTTTGCGGAATGCCACCGCCTATGGCGCATCTCCCAGAATGCGCTTTGATATTGTGTTAAACAACCTGTCTGGGCTGGCATGGACGACTAAAGAAATTAAGATGACAAGCGACGGTACTCCTTGGCGGCCACTAGTTCATTTGCTAGACATTTGTAAAGCAATTGTATGTACGCTAGAAGCCTCGCGCGACATTATTCACAACCAAATTTTCAATGTGGGTGACACCGCTAGCAACTATAAAGTCAAAGAAATTGCCCAGATAGTAGCTGAAGTTTTTACTGGATGCCAGCTTTCTTTTGGTGACACTAGTGCTGATAACCGCAGCTATCGGGTTTCTTTTGAGAAGATTAACACCAGGCTACCGGGATTTAAGTGTGAGTGGAATGCAGTTAAAGGCACGCAGCAGTTGTTCGATGTGTTTACTGCTATTGATATGTCAGAATCCACTTTTTTATTTAAAGGATTCACTCGTTTGAAACAGCTGGAATATCTGATTCGTACTCAGCAAATAGATCAAAATTTCTTCTGGGATCAGTCATGCTATTCACAGAAACTGCACTCAAAGGTGCATTCGTTATTGACATAGAGCAACGGCAAGATCCTCGTGGCTTCTTTGCTCGTACTTTCTGCGCCCAGGAGTTTTTGGCTCACGGTTTAAAGCCAACAATTGCACAATGCAATCTAGCCTTCAACCACAAAAAGGGTACTCTGCGGGGTATGCATTATCAAGTTACTCCAGCAACCGAGGTAAAGTTGGTTCGTTGTACTCATGGCGCTATTTATGATGTAATCATCGACTTGCGCCCTGAATCTCCTACATACAAGTTACATCTTGGTGTTGAGCTATCAGCCGAAAACCGTAGAGCTTTATATGTGCCTGAGATGTTTGCTCATGGTTATCAGACGCTAACTGATGCGGCTGAAGTTGTCTATCAGATGAGTGAATTCTATGCGCCAGATTACCAGTGTGGCTTGCCCTATGACGATCCAGCTTTTGAGATTGAATGGCCTTTACCTGTAAGTGAAATTTCTGAGAAAGATACAAGCTGGCCTTCGTTTGAATCTGTTTTAGACTCTACCCCCGTCTAAGCAGACGTGAGGGTGTAAGGGTTTTCATATACCTCTATTAAGTTACATATAACAGTGTGGGAGCTAACAAATGACTACGACAACTTTGCAACCCTCTGTACAAAATGGTACAAATGTGAATCTTTGTGGCTGTCGATTCTGTGGGACAAAGTTAAAGCACACCTTTGTAGATTTGGGAATGTCACCATTGTGTGAAAGTTACGTGACAGCTGAACAGCTAAACCAAATGGAACCCTTTTATCCACTGCATGTCTACGTGTGCGATCGCTGTTTTTTAGTTCAACTTCAAGAATATGTTAGTCCCCAAGATATCTTCAGCCACTATGCCTACTTTTCGTCTTACTCTGATTCTTGGCTACAACACGCAAAAAATTATACCGAAAAAGTAACAGATCGCTTTAGACTTAACTCCTCAAGCCAAGTAGTAGAAATAGCTAGTAACGATGGTTACTTATTGCAATATTTTGTAGCAAAAGAAATACCTGTCCTGGGTATAGAACCAGCAGCTAATGTCGCTGAGGTAGCGATCGCAAAAGGCATTTCTACAACTGTCAAATTCTTTGGACAAAACACAGCAGATGAATTAGCTGCTAATGGTAAGCAAGCAGATTTATTAATCGGTAACAATGTGCTTGCTCATGTACCTGATATCAACGATTTTGTCGCAGGTTGTAAAATTTTACTTAAGCCTGAAGGTGTCATTACTATGGAGTTTCCCCATTTAATGCGACTAATAGAGGGAAACCAATTTGATACTATTTATCACGAACACTTTTCTTACTTATCCTTACTCACAGTAGAGAAGATTTTTGCTACTCACAATTTAAATATCTTTGATGTAGAAGAGCTGTCTACACATGGTGGTTCTCTGAGAATTTATGCTTGCCATGTAGACGATAGTTCTAAATCTATCACTCAGCAGGTAAAAGAATTAAGGGCAAGAGAAGAAATAGCAGGATTTAGTAACATAGAAAGTTATTTTTATTTTGCTGAAAAAGTCAAAGAAACCAAGTTTCAACTTTTGGAATTTTTGATTGCAGCTAAACGGCAAAAAAAATCAATCGTTGGTTACGGCGCTCCTGGTAAAGGTAACACTCTCTTGAATTATTGTGCAATTAGAGAAGATTTCCTTAGTTACACTGTAGACCGAAATCCCTTCAAACAAGGTAAATTTTTACCAGGTACTCATATCCCAATCTTCCATCCAAATAAGATTCAAGAAACTAAGCCAGATTACCTGTTGATTTTACCTTGGAATCTGAAAAATGAAATAATGTCCCAGATGTCCTATGTACGTGATTGGGGTGGAAAATTTGTCGTCCCGATTCCTGAAGTCAATGTCTATTCTTGAGCAAGAAAGCAACTTGAATTTAATCTGATTTATCAATACCAAAGGATATTACGATGAAAGTAGTTTTATTTTGCGGTGGTTTAGGAACAAGATTAAGAGAATTATCTAGCAATATTCCTAAACCAATGGTTCATATTGGCTACAGACCAATATTGTGGCATGTGATGAAATACTATGCTCATTATGGACACAAAGATTTTATTTTGTGTCTTGGTTACAAAGCAGATGTGATCAAAAATTATTTTCTCAATTATGATGAGTGTGTTTCAAACGATTTTACTTTACAGGAGGGAGGCAGAAAAATTCAATTGGTAAATAGTGATATTGAAGATTGGAATATTACTTTTGTTGATACAGGCTTGACTTCAAATATAGGTCAAAGGTTCAAAGCAGTTGAAAAATACTTAGACGGGGAAGAGGTCTTTTTAGCCAATTATAGCGACGGATTAACAGATTTACACCTACCTGACTTAATTGAAGATTTTTATAGACATAAGAAAATAGCCAGCTTCCTGTGTGTCAAACCATCGCAAAGTTTCCATTTAGTTTCAACACAAGAAAATGGTCTAGTCAATGATATCCAAAGTGTGCAGCAAGCTGGTATTAGGATAAATGGCGGTTTCTTTGTATTTAACAAAGACATTTTTAAATATATTGAATCCGGCGAAGAATTAGTACTTGAACCATTTCAAAGACTAATTAAAATAAAAGAACTAGTAGCTTATAAATACAACGGTTTTTGGGCGTGCATGGATACCTTCAAAGAGCAGCAGCAGTTAGATGATATGTATTGCCAAGGTAATGCTCCTTGGGCAGTATGGAATCTTCTTGAAAGGAAGGCAAAATACTTGGAATATAGCCGAAATTATCAATTTACTAATGATTCGATACCAATTAGTTTGGCTAATAGTTAAATACCAATATATTTTATAGTAGATATTTAGTAAGGATATCTACTGTAACTATTATTTAAAATAACTATCTCAAATAAATTATTCTCTAAAAAACAAAAATCAGCAATATGCTAAAATTTACTTTCGAGGATAAAAAAAACTTCGACTATAAAGTTTTATGTTTAGGAGCACATTGTGATGACATAGAAATTGGTTGCGGAGGTACGATATTAAAATTGGTAGAAACTTACCCAAATATTATGTTTTATTGGGTTGTATTTAGTTCAAACTTACAAAGAGAAGAGGAAGCTTATAACAGCGCTAATAGATTTCTAAAAAATACACATATAAAAAATATAGTAGTTAAACAATTTAAAGATGGATTTTTCCCTTTCATAGGAATTGAAATTAAACACTTTTTCGAGGAATTAAAACGAGAATACAGTCCTGATTTAATTTTTACTCATTATCGCCAAGATTTGCATCAAGATCATCGCTTAATTTCCGAATTTACTTGGAATACATTTAGAAACAATTTAATTTTAGAATATGAAATACCTAAATATGATGGTGATATGGGAAATCCTAACTTCTTCGTTAATTTAAGTAAAGAAATTTGCCAAAATAAAATTCAATATATTATTGAGAGCTTTCCGTCGCAAAATAATAAACAATGGTTTACAGAAGAAACCTTTTTATCAATTTTAAGGCTGCGAGGAGTTGAATCTAATTCACCCAATAAATATGCAGAAGCTTTTTATTGTCGCAAAATAGTTTTTTAGCTCGAAGGAGATTCGAGCTACTGTAAGGATTCAGAATAGTATAAATAAATTTTATTTATATAAAATTTTTATTCTGAATAACTTTTTGCAACACAACCCATATTTTACAGTGATTTAATAAAATGTATAACAATATTGATATAAACAATAGTATTAATATAGAAGATATTAGCAATGAGATGTATCTGTTAATGTCGGTACTTTATCCTATTTGTCGTAGTATTACCGGCGATGGCTTACGAAAAACACTACAAATTATTCAACAACATATTCCTTTAGTTATACATGAGGTTCCTAGTGGTACTCAAGTATTTGATTGGACGATTCCCAAAGAATGGAATATCAGAGATGCCTTTATTAAGAACTCACAGGGTGAAAAAATTATAAATTTTCATCAATCTAATCTCCATATAGTTAATTACAGCATCAATATTCATGAAAAGATGTCATTGCAAGATTTAAAAGGACATCTTTTTACATTAGAAGATCGCCCTGATTGGATTCCCTATAGAACTTCTTATTACAAAGAGAACTGGGGCTTTTGTCTTAGTCATAATCAATTATTGGAGCTAAAAGATGAAGAATATGAAGTTTACATCGATTCTTCTTTAGATAATGGCTCTTTAACTTACGGAGAGTATTACATTAGAGGAAAAAAAGCAGATGAAATTATAATTTCGTGTCATATCTGCCACCCATCGCTTTGTAATGATAATCTCTCAGGTATAGCATTAGTAACCTTTTTAGCCAAGCACCTCAGCCAAATTTCACCCTCTTATTCCTATCGTTTTCTGTTACTTCCTGGAACCATTGGTTCCATTACTTGGTTAGCTTTAAATGAAGCGAATGTTGACAAAATTAAACATGGTTTAGTTGTAACCTGTGTAGGCGATCCGGGCAAGTCTCACTACAAAAAAAGTCGTCAAGGTAATGCCGAAATTGATAAAGCTGTTACTCATGTCTTGAAAAATTCTGGTCAAGATTATGAAATTATGGAGTTCTCTCCTTATGGCTATGATGAACGGCAGTTTTGTTCACCAGGCTTTAACCTTCCTGTCGGTTGTTTCATGAGATCACCTCATGGTACTTATCCTCAATATCATACATCTGCCGACAATTTAGAACTTGTACAACCTCAATATCTTGCTGATTCTTTATCAAAAATTTTGTCGGTTTTAAATATTATAGAGAATAATAAAAAATATTTAAATCAAAACCCTAAATGTGAACCGCAGTTAGGTAAACGAGGGTTATACAGTGCTATAGGCGGGCAGATTGATCCAAAGAAGAATGAAATGGCTATGTTGTGGGTTTTAAACTTATCTGATGGTAATCAAACACTATTAGAGATTTCGGAAAAATCAGGCATAGAGTTTGATGTGATTAAGAAAACAGCAGATACATTATTGCAGTTCAATTTGTTGGAAGAAAAAACTGAATTTTCTGATTAATTACCTCGACAATACCTTGAGTAGTTCGGGTAAGGATTCAGGTGTAATGTCTAGGAAGCAGTGATAGGTGAGACAGATAATTATTAGAGTCAGCCACTAATGCTTGTACAAAAAAATCAATCACAGACTTACTTTGACGACAACAAATCTGCACTACCGTTAACAATTTGGGAGTGTGTTTAAATCTCTCTATCGAACGGGAGCAGCCACTAATACTTTTTCACTTTAAAAGTGATACAAATAGACGGCAGGGGAGCAAAAGGCAAAGGGGAGAGAATTAAAGACGAATCATTTGTATCAAGTATCCTAATTATGCAATTTAAATGGGGAATAGATGATCAGGGGTAAGCACTAAAAAAAGTAAAATACTACTGCCTTGGTTAATACCAAATTTTCGTCATTTACCTGTTTGACTAGGCTTCATCATCTGATGTTTCTTCAATCTCGATTTCCCAAGGTTGTCCTTTATAATCTGGTGAAAAAAGGTGAATTTTGGCTTTATTGGAAAACTGCTTCAGCTTTTTGATGAACTGGGGAATAGCATCGACTATATGCAGATAACTTTCTATGTCATAACAGATAATGAGTAACATCAAAGGGCTAGTATTTATCTTGAAATACCAGTGACAATTTGATAGTAAAACTCGCATAATTGGCCCGCAGGCTTGATAAAATCGCCTGCAAGTAGCTTCTTCTAATTGCCTGTAGAATAACTCGTTAAGTATAGGTGATCCAGTTGGAGGCAAATCATCTGCCGGAAGGGGGGATTTATTCATAGCAAATAACTAGGGATTGGGAATTATTAGTCAAAAAAAACAATGCTCCTGCATGTTTTCATCACGCAATCTTTGGATAGATGGCGCAACAAGCAAGCACTTTTGTAGTTGCACCCAAAGTCGGAAAATCATAGTAAATGTTCTTGTTTTTGTGTTGCAAGCCATTGCAGTTCTAACCACAAACGCGGATCTGTCTGCTTTACCTTCGACATCGGATCTCGCAGCAGATGTGTAGCATTTAGGCAGACAACCTCAACTAATCCTGCATATTCTGCGACTTCTCTGAGTATAGATATCTGGGCTTTAACAGCAGCAATCAGATTGTCAGGGCAATAAATTGTGAAGTATGGCAGAAAGTGAACACGAGGTC
Source organism: Nostoc sp. ChiVER01 (assembly GCF_034531155.1). NCBI lineage: Bacteria > Bacillati > Cyanobacteriota > Cyanophyceae > Nostocales > Nostocaceae > Nostoc > Nostoc sp. ChiVER01. Next base: position 24,698 of record NZ_JAVRBS010000047.1, read on the forward strand.
TTCCCCAATAAGACTCAATGAGTTTAACATGACAGTGTTTTAGCAATTCATTGACTTGTGGGAAAGAATGAGCAATGATCGTTTTGAATTCTTTGACTAGTTCTTGTTCATACCAACTTGTGTTCATAGTTATAACTTTCATGTTGAAAGTAGCAATTGGGAATTTTTAATTGTGAGTTAGTTTTTCTACTAATCACTTGATAACTCGCCATTTACCAGCTTTTTCGCGAAGGTTTTTTTAGGTACTGTGTAGTACAAAAAGGTCGGCGAAGCAATTTTTTACTAATGTTGGTTCCGTTTCCCTCAAACACTATCAAGTGCAACACTTGCTCTAGAAAACGCCGCTTGTCAAAAATACCTTGAATCAGCACTTCTAGTTCAGTTGCACCCTTGGCAGGAAAATCTTCTCCATCAATGGTGCACCAGGGTAAAAACTCCTGCCAGTCTGAGGTTAATGTACCGACTCGTGCTCGATTTCCATAAGTAATAACTAGGAATGTATTGTAGTCAAACAGCTTTGGTATTTGTTGACAGTAGGTCTGAATTCGCTGATAACCTTCTTTGAAAGTCGCTTGTTCATCACTTAGCTGAATCGAGACAATAACTGCCAAGGGTAAACCGTTGATAAAGACAACTACATCAGGACAGTGAGTATAACTCCCCTCAACTACAGTCAAGGGATGAATAGCTAGCCAATCATTGTTCAATAGATTAGACGTATCAATGAGCCACACAAAGTCATGAACTATTTCTTCGTTATACAGGTATTCAACTTCCACACCATTGGTCAATAATTTGTGAAAGCGACGGTTATTTTTCAGCAAGTCGGAACTCGGAATGTAAGTAATCTGATGGATAGCTGCAACGATCGCTTCATCCGGTTTTGTCGGGTTAATTTTCTGCAAAGCGTTATGGAGGCGCTCACACAAAACCACATCACTATAATTACTCCGTCCGATCTGGTGCTTACCTAGAGTAATGTCTGGCTCTAATAAAACTGTGTAGCCAATGACCTCGAACCAAGTGAGCGCACAATCTGCGATCGCTTTACCCACCGCAGGCATCGCAGATTGTGTGGAATCAAAACGGCGGCGAAGTTTTTTTGTAACACGACTCGCTTTGGCAGTTGTTTTTTTTAGCTGTGCTGGATTCATGAAGAAGACTTAATTTGAGTCAATGCAGAAGCTAGTGCCTAGTTACTGGCATTGGTTGGTATATTCACAGATGGAATATACGACTTGATAGTAACTATCAAAGCTAAAGTTGATCGGCAAGATTGTATCTTGTGCTACTTATTACCAATAATATTGGTAATAAATTAGAATTACCTCTGTTTAATGCTTAACTTTTATCTCCTGCTCTAAAAACAGGTTTCCAATATCAAATAAAAGCTGCATAGTACCTCGGTAGCCAACCTTGGTGAACTGACCATGATCTAAACGGTCAAAAATCGGAATCCCTTGACGGTAGAGAGGAATTTTTAAGCGTTGAGCGATCGCTACTCCATGAGAGTTGGTAATTAGCAAATCAGATCCAACCGCCAATTGCTCAAAGTCTTCCAAATCACCGATAGTGACGCTCTTGATCGGAAGTTTTTCCAAAAGAGGAAAGCGTGTTGTTGTCACTGCTGCGTGAATTTCAACTCCTAGCGATCGCAAAAAAGCAACTGTTGACCAAAGTAAATCTGGTTCTAGCGCCAAAGAAACTCGCTTGCAACCAAAGTAAAAGTGATTTTCCAACATTACAAATTGCAACTGACGGCGTTGACGGCGATATTTTTCCGGAACTCTGACACCACTGATATCCGCCAATGCTTGCAGAAATTTATCTACTGCTGCTAGCCCCGTCAATTCACCAAATACTTCGTAAGGTATATTGAATCTCTGCTCTAAAATTTGCGCCGCACCCCGCATACTATCACCTAGTGCCAAAGTGAATACAGAACTGCCAATTGAGCGTAATTGTGCTGCATTTGTACCATTAGCTGTAATGGCACTAGAAGAATCTTCTATATGACCATCTAATGAGCCAGAAAGGTCAGGTATAACAATAGGTACAAGTCCAAAAGAAGTGACAATCTCTTTAATTTCCTGTACATCACCTGGTGTGAAGGCAGAACTCGCCAAAATAGTTATTTGTGTAGGACAAGCATCTTGCTTAGAGCTTTTTTGAGGGATTTCCCTGACTATACTCTCAACCGCCCCAGCAAAACCATCCTGTAATGTACCTTTGAAATCTGGTGTAGAGACAAGCACAATTGGTAAATAATCCAGTTCTGGGTGACGGTGGCGAATCTCCTTCACAAAGCGTCCCATATCATCGCCTCTGGTTTCCACCAGCCCAGTGCTACAAAGACCGATAATTTCCGGTTTGGATCTCTGCACCAAAGTTAAGATTGCTTGTTCAACTCTTTCCTCGCCCCCCAAAATGGTTGCAACTTCGGTCATTGCTGTACTGGAAAGAGGAATCGACTGACGGAAATGTTGTACTAATACTGCCTTAGTCAAAGCAGTACAACCTTGAGAACCATGTAATAAAGGCATGATTCCCTTCAATCCCAAAAAGGCTAAAACTGCACCCACAGTTTGGCTTTGCTTCAGGGGATTAACTGCAACTGATGTACTCGTAACGCTAATAATCGCCATTAGATTTCCTCCTGTTGAGAATTTCCTGCTTCTTCTACTCCTACTTCCCAGGGGGCTGGCTGGTATACTTGCTCCCACACAGGGTTGTAAAAAGCGGCATACAATTCTCGTGCTACTTCTAAAATTCCTATATACCCTGCATAAGGATGGTTGCGTTCTTGATTAACGTCTAGGAATGGAATTCTAGCTGTGAGAGAAGTATCTTGATAGCGCTTCTCAGCAATTAACATATCAGCTTTATTTTCGTTAATTATCTGTAGGATTTCTTCAGGATTATTTTGCTCTAGAATTATGCCATCTTGACCTAGCAAACTTTTGACTCTAATTTGATCCTCATCAGTATTATTCTTAGTCAGAATAGGAATAACTTCCATCCCCAATTTTTTAGCAGCAAAGATAATTAACCAACTCTTGAAACTTCCAATAGAAAGGATAATGCGCTTACCTTGTAATTGGGTAATATACAGAGCGAGTTTTTCATCTATTGCAACAGTTTCTTCTGCAATTAGTTTTTCTGTACGTTCCTGCAAATCAGAATTACCTAACTTTGCAGTAATATTCCTTAAACATTGGTTGATTGACTCTATACCATAGATAGACTCTTCAATATAGGGGATACCATATTTTTTCTCCATCCCTTTTGCCATGTTAATTAGTGCTTTAGAGGAGAGCAGCACATTAAGTTTGGCACGATGGGCATAGCAAACTTCTTTGTAGACAGCATCGCCTGTAATTTTTGCCAAAACTCTGATACCTAATTTCTCCAATAACGGTAGAACATTCCATATTGCACCTGCGATATTATGTTCACCAATTAGGTTGATGTCATACGGTGTACTAGTGTCTGGTTCAGATGTTCCAATAACGTGTTCTAGCAACGCTTCACCAGCAACACGATTGCCCAAATTTTGGTTCCCAATAAAGCCAGGGCAATGTACAGGGATAGTGGGTATTCCTGTTTTTTCAGTAGCATTTTTGCAAACTCCCTCGATATCATCCCCAATCAAGGCAGTGATGCAAGTGGAGTAAACAAATACCGCCGTCGGTTTGTAGCGTCTTGCTAATTCTAAAATGCCTTTGTACAGCTTTTTGGCTCCACCGAAGATGATATCATTCTCATCGATGTCGCTGGTAAAACGTATTTTGTACAGCATCGAACCAGAAGAGAGACTGCTGTAACTTCCCCAAATACTGGCAGCACAGCCACTTGGCCCGTGAACTACATGAGCAGCATCAGTGATTGGTACTAGGGTAATCATCGCACTATCAAAAGCACAACTTCCTTGAGTAGTTCCAGGTTGGGGTAATTGTGTGGAGGACTTTTTTTTATGCAGTTTCTGCTGCTGAGGAGTATCTTCGGAATTTGACTCACTGAATGAATCGTTGATTTTTTCTGGGGTAGGATTCATTTGTTTGGTGACAATAGGTAGAAGTTATTAGATGTTAAGTGAATTCCAAAAGGCTTTGATATTTCATTTATTAACCGTGTATCTAAAGCATGGAATAAAAGGGAATGAGAAAAATAGTTTCCCATCCCCTAGAACATAAACACCAACTACGTTAGAGAAGGAGAAAACAAAAACACGAACTAGACTATTAAAGTATTAATTTTGCCGTGTACACCTTGGTAGATTAGTGTTAACACAGTGATTCAAATGCAGAGAGTTAAGATTGGCTATTCCACTACCTCCATTTTAAAGGATTGGTCAGAGGGTGGGCCAAAATAGCCCACCTAATATTTACTCTGTATTTAGCACTGGGGTCTGAATGAGAACCTTACTTTTTCTCGCTACCAGAAACTATTTCTACATTGCCTTTTTTCAGTGCTTCTAGTGCTTCACCTTCAGCATCTTCTTGCTTCTTAGCAGCATCTGCTTGGCTAATTAGTTTGGCAGCATTTTCCTCACTTTCAAGGATACCGAATTCAATCAACAAATCTTCTAACTCATCCATTTCGATTGGTGTGGGAACGGCGAGATTTGTATTGTTGATAATCTTGTCTGCTAGTGTGCGGTATTCATTAGCTTGGTTGCTATCGGGTGCGTATTCGTTTACAGTCATCCGACGCAATTCGGCGTGTTGCACGATATTGTCACGGGGGACGAAGTGAATCATTTGAGTACTTAATCTAGCCGCAAGAGTGCTAATCAGTTCGTCTTCGCGATCAGTTTTCCGGCTGTTACAAATCAGTCCACCCAAACGTACACCACCAGTGTGAGCATATTTGAGAACCCCACGAGCAATGTTGTTAGCTGCAAACATTGCCATCATTTCACCAGAGGTAACAATGTAGATTTCTTGGGCTTTACCTTCACGAATTGGCATCGCAAAACCACCACATACAACGTCGCCCAATACGTCGTAAGATACGAAATCTACATCTGAATAAGCGCCGTTTTCTTCGAGGAAGTTAATGGCTGTGATGATACCCCGACCGGCGCAACCTACACCAGGTTCTGGCCCACCTGATTCTACACATCTGATATTGCGGAAACCTGTGATTACAACTTCTTCGAGTTCAATATCTTCCACAGCGCCCCGTTCAGCAGCTAAATGCAGCACAGTAGTTTGAGCTTTACAGTGTAAAATCAAACGAGTGGAGTCAGCTTTCGGGTCACATCCGACAATCAAGATGCGTTTACCCACTTCTGCCATTGCAGCAAGGGTGTTTTGGGAAGTGGTAGATTTACCAATACCACCTTTACCGTAAAAAGCAATTTGTCTAATTTTGTCGTCGGACATGATAATTTATCCTGCAATTGTTTGTTTGTTGAGTGTGTCGGTTTATGAGGGGATTGTGCTGTAAAATTACAGCAGCGACCTTATGTAGAACGTCATTGGAGGTGCTCGTTCTACAGCAAAAAGAGTCCGAATAAAGAACATATTCAAGTTTTAGTCAGTTTTCGTTGACTTAGAGTTATTACTCAAGGAATATTGCAAGTATTACCATCCACTCACTTAAATGATTTCTCTAGCGGTAGCAATACCAATTGGAAAAAAGAAAGCCACAAATAGACCATTTGTAGAGACGCGATGAATCGCGTCTTTACTACAGATTCCAAGCCGGAAACTCAAATTGAAATCCGAATTACGAATTGAGCATCATCAGTTGTTGTAATCTTCTGAAGGTTGCTCATACCTAAAGAGTGATTGCAGCAGGATTTAAATTTATGCCAAATTTTCCTCTAACCACACAACCAACCATTGCAATCCACTCTAAACAGTCGCTACAACTTCCCCGATTTTGCTAATATCGTAACCGCCGAGAATTTCAAATTGGGAGTGAACCATTCGATGTCCCAAAGTACTGAGCAACTGCTGTACAGGTGCTTCTTCTAAATATTCCTTGAGAATCACCAAATCATATCGTGACTGATGTAAAGGGATAAATCCCAGCCCAAAAGCGGTAGCTACAGATGCCGTACTCATACCAGCATCGGCAACTCCTCTGACTACAGCTTGGGCAACATCTTGGTGAGTTTTGAGTATATTGTCAAAGCCCTGAACAGCATCGAACGGTATCTGCTCCTTTTGGAGTGTTTGTTCCAAAAGCATCCGACTACCAGAACCGATTTCGCGGTTAACAATAGTCGCTCCAAGGGCAACTAAGTCACTAACTGTTCTAATTCCCATTGGGTTCTCTGACTTCAACAAAAGTCCCTCTTCCCAGACACCAAGGGTAATCAGAACTGCTTCCCTACCAGCCAGAACATCTCGAACAAAGGGAGTATTATACTCACCAGTTTCAGGATCGTACAGATGCATCCCAGCGATGTGGGCTTCACCTCTGCATAGACTGTGCAATGCAGCCATGCTATTGGCAAAGTTATATTGGACTCGCAGTTGGGGATGCCAGCGTTCCGTGGCTCTTGCCCATAGTGAAATCACAGGGGCACAACCAGCAATGACAACTGTATTGTGAAGTGTGTCGAGATTATCGTCTAAAAGACGGACTCGAACCTTATTTGTACCTGTAAGGCTTGTACTTTCACCGTCAGCCGGAATCATATCTTGGCGAAAAGCATCCTTACCAATCAAGGGATAAGCTATCCATTGTCCGCCCACACGAGCCATGCTAACTCGTAGTTGCTGACCATTAGAAACAGGTTTGGCAAGAACGGCTTCAATTTCAGGTAAATCCCGCTCTAACCAGAATAGATCCTCAACTTGACAGCCAAGGGCTTTGGCCAAGCGAAGTGTTATGGCAACAGAGGGAGCATATAGTCCCGACTCTACACCACTAATAGTTTGACGAGTCACATTAGCGATGTTAGCCAAATCTTGTTGGCTCATGCCTAAGCGAGTTCTAATCGACTTCAAGTTATTACGGAGGTCACTATCCTGCTTCATTGGCTTTGTCTCTTGGTTTCAAAAAGCCGTAGCGGATTTAAATATTGCATCTGCCAAGGCGAAAGTCTGGTCTTTGAGTTTATATCATTTCTCTTTGACGAGTTTTTGTGCTTTCGCTGTCTTGATTCCCCATATAAAAAGACTATCACAGAAATTGCCAATTTGCTTGCCAAGCGCAAATTATTTTTGCGGGTGGTTACTTTTTAGGCACTTACCAGTAATAAAATACCCTGCCGTCGATGAAAGCCCCTATCCTATCTCGTAAAGCCAGGAACTTTCGCAGCTTTACATCAATCCAGATGAGGATTGATGCCACGGCGATCGCACTCAACTTTAATACTGTCGTTGATTATTGGGAGCAACCAACGCGATTTTGTGAGGTTCGGTGAAAAGAGCAGCACCACATTTGCTCCCGGTGTAGCCCTAGACATCACTATATTTGCACATAGCTCTTTTAATAGTGCCTGGAATAAATACCAACTTTACAGGTATTAAATTAGAAAAATGTATAGACAAGTACAATACTTGCTACCAACTAGGTGGTAAATTTTACGACTGATAAAGAATTAAAAAGCGATGAACTTAACACCCAGTGAGTTAGAACGCTATCACCGCCAAATGATGCTTCCCAATTTTGGAGAAGCAGGACAAAAGCGCTTGAAGTCTGCAACGGTTCTGGTTACAGGTGTAGGTGGATTAGGCGGTACATCAGCACTTTATTTGGCAGTAGCAGGTGTTGGGCGGCTAATTCTAGTTCGGGGTGGTGACTTACGCCTAGATGATATGAATCGTCAGGTTCTGATGACAAATGATTGGGTAGGTAAGCCAAGAGTATTCAAAGCCAGAGAAACTCTGCAAGCTATTAATCCTGATATTCAGGTGGAAGCAGTTCATGATTACGTTACAAAAGAGAATGTAGACTCTTTAGTGCAATCTGCTGATATAGCTGTTGATTGCGCTCACAATTTCACAGAACGGAACTTGCTCAATCAAGCTTGCGTGCGCTGGCAAAAACCAATGGTGGAAGCTGCAATGGACGGAATGGAAGCTTACCTAACGACGATTATTCCTGGTGTCACTCCTTGTCTATCATGCTTGTTTCCAGAAAAACCGGATTGGGATCAGCGTGGGTTTGCGGTTCTCGGTGCTGTTTCTGGGACACTAGCTTGTCTTAGTGCATTAGAGGTAATAAAGCTGATTACTAAGTTTAATGAACCCCTATTGTCACAACTGCTAACAATTGACTTAATGCGAACGGAATTTGCCAAACGACATTCTTATCGAGATCCTTCTTGTTTGGTGTGTGGTAGCAGTTCTTGCTCGGAAGATTTGTAAATAGTTGGATACTTGTAGCGATCGCTCCATAAGCGGATCGCCACAACTTATCTACTCATATCGAGCTATTCTGTAGCAATTATGACATCTGACGCTTTAATCACAGCGATCGCTTGTTTTCCCTCTTGAAGTTGGAGATGCTCTACCGATTCCTTGGTAATAATTGCAGTTACTTCCACCCCAGGCACAATTTCTAATGTTACCTCAGAGTTGACTGCTCCTGGATGAATTTCCTTAATAGTTCCTTTTAAGGAATTACGAGCGCTAACTTCCATACTTTAATACTCCTTAGTTATAAGATAATTGTGAACTAAGTAATAGTAACAATTATCAAATTGTTGGATTATCCTCATTTAGTGAGATGTTATCTTCTCCCTTACAGAAGAACTTAGATATCATACTGGTATTAGAAGATGCTGAAAAAGTTGATAATAGACAGTTAAAGTTTGGCAGAACATTCATTCAAAACTGTTTTTAGTAATGTGTCTACTTAATTATTTTGGTACATTCTGATAATTATTGGTACATAAGCTAATCGTCATTCATTTTTCTAGAATGATTCACTCGTAGTAAGGACTATACAAATGATTGCCGCTGCCAATAATCATTTTCTGAACGCTGCAATTTTGATTCAGTTTATCCAAGATTTTAAACTTGTATCTTTTGCTTTGGATCTGCCAATTTTTTTTTCAGTGCTAAACTCATAGTCGCAGCTAGTAATAGTCCCCAAACATAGTTGGGTTCGGGTACCGATTTGGTGGGGCTAGTAAAGCCATACTTATGCAAAACTTGCTGTCCTTTCTCTGACAAAATATAATCTGCTAGTTTCTGTGCATTCGGGTCAGCATTTTTGATAACTGTTAAACCGAATGGTGCTGCAACAGACAAATAATCTGGTAGTCCAACTACTTGCAGACTCGGATCAATTTTTTGCGATGCGATCGCGCCAGTATAGTAACTTAGGAAAACATCTGCTTGCTGAGTTTTGTCAAGAAAATATACTAAGCTGTCCTGTCCTGATGGGACTATTGGGGAGTTCGTTCCACCTGTTAATTGCAAGGCTTTATTATTGAGGGTATCAAAACTACCAGGTTTTTTTGAATTAGCTTGAGTAAATATCTGTTGAGTGTAGTCTCCAAGAGGATCTAATATAGGTGTTGCAATTCCCAACTTGATGTTGGGATTTAATAAGTAATCTAACACCTGATTTGGTGTAATTTTTGCCTGAGAATACTTTGAGGAAAACACGGCTACAATCTGGTTTTGAGTAAATTCCACTGGCTGACTGCTCAACCCCTTAATGTAGAGTTTTTGGGGATTTCCAATATCTGCACTAGCAAAGACATCAGCAGTAGGCTGTCCCAGTTGGAGTTCTGTTTCTATTGCTTGCTCTCTAATCCCTGATGGCCCAAATACTGTATTTGTTCCTATTCCTGTTTCTTGGGTGAAGTCTTGACTTACTTCCGTTAGTGCATTTCTTAAACTACCTGCTCCATATAAGTTGAGATTAGCTGCAAAAGCTTGATTTGGTATCAGAACACTAAAGGCACAAGCTGCCAAAGAACCTGTCAAAAAATATTTTTTCATCTGTTCCCTAGAACCTTCAAGTTTTTGAGTATTTTATCTTCAAGTTTCACATTACCAACTTAGTTGGAAAAATGTCAATCACTTTATATAGACAAATGTTGGCTTTGTTACTTACAATCCTCGGTTAAGAAAGTTATCAGTTGAGGCAAGCAGTTATTGAGCAGTTCTTGAGAAAGCATTATTGCTCAATAACTCTTTTTCCTACCCTGCCTCAACAGCTTATCCAAACCGTATTGGGCTTTGTTAATTATTGAAGATATGGTGGGCGTAAAGCAAGTTTTACGCCAGTCATGCTCAATAGATTTGCAAATGTCTCCAGAAGTTATTGCTGATATTATTGAGATTGACAACCTTAGTCTCTATGTCAGAAATATTTTGGTTTCAAAGGAGAAGGAGGAGCAGATAATATGACGATATTTGTCACATTACTAACGTAACGACCTCCAGCTTTGTCACCTGGAACTACTAAACGAGCAAATCCTTCCTCTGTTAAAGGCACGATTTTACCATCATTACCTTTTTTTGCAAATGCAACTAGCACTGTTTTCCCTTCAAAGTTAGGTTGAATTTCACCAATAGCTACGACTGCACCATAGCAATCTGTGGCGTCAACTAGAACATATTGCCTCAAAAAAGAGTTTTTACTATTCACCCCAGAATTCCCAGGTTTTAGACCACCTCCGGCTTTCGGATTATTAATTAATTCCCATAGGGGGATTCCATAGTATGTTTCTGTTCGTGGCCCCGAGCCGGTTTGAAAGCTGACAGTGATTTCTGTAACTAATGCTGGATTTTGTTTTTTTAAAGCATCTTGTAAATTTCGCAGTTTTTGCAAGTTATAAGTAGCTGGATTATTGAGTTCTCCACCCAAGCGAAAACTTTGCGAAGAACCTCCAAGACACTTATTTTTATCCCAGACAGAGGGTGTTTTTTCTTCTTTTTTTGAGGGAAGACTACTTCTTGAGTCAGCTAAAGTAGGCTGCCATAAAACCAGTATAGATAGCATTAAAGACGCAATGGGTATCGTGCGGGTAAAACGCATAAAATCCTTCTCCGTTTACTATTGAATATTGAGACAATTAGATAGTTTTGCTCAACAAAAATTAGTATCGTCATCGCCAAAATTGAGCAATTTGACAATAGATTCTGTTAGATAACAATCAAACCGCTTCTATCGTTAAACTTTCAACTCTTTACCAAACGCTACTAAATAGCTAGTTTTTAATATGAGTTATTAAAAACTAATAAATCCTGATGCCAAAGTTAGTCGCAAACCTCTTGTTAGATTTGCGTTTTTCCAAATGGATAAGTGTATCTGTGTAATCTAATGAAGATAATACCAACTTATTGAGTAAAATACCAACTAATATAGTAATCAAACACGAACAAAATTAATTTTTATTTCTTTTTAAAATAGTTCAGCTTAATATTGTATAAAAACTAAGCTCGTCGTTATTTGCCTTATAAATAGGTAATTATCAAGTTAATAAACTCTTGATAAGTAAGACTCACCTGTAAATTGGAAAACTGTCCGAGTTATGGGGAAAGGTTGTAGTTGTTCCGACATTATAGTTAAAGCAAAACCATAGAGCGACTAGACTACTCCGTATATATAGCAGTCGCCATCTGAATTAGGACGTAGGATATATAGAGAAGTGATTGATTTCTGCATTCCTATGGCAAACGCTTACAGTTATGACCTACGACGGAAAGTGATAGAGGCGATTGAACTCAATGGGATGAAGCGCTGCGAAGCCAGTGAATTCTTCAACATCAGTCGTAATACCATCAATACATGGTTTCAGCGTCGGAGGGAAACGGGTGACTTTAATGCCAAAGTCAGAAAGCATCAGGGCAATGGGCACAAAATCACTGACTGGGAGAAGTTTCGAGCATTCGTAGAAACCTACGGAGACAAAACTCAGGTGGAGATGGCCCAACTGTGGGATGGTGATACTAGCGATCGCACCATCTCACGAGGGCTGAAGAAAATCGGATTTACGCGAAAAAAAAGACCTATGGGTACAGCGAACGGAATGAGGACAAACGGTGGGAGTTTCTCCAACAGTTAGCCACTATTAAGCCTGAGTTGATTGTGTATGCCGATGAGGCTGGCATGGATGAGCGCGACGACTATGGTTACGGCTACAGTCTCCCTTGGATTTCGCTTCTATGATTTCAAGTCAGGTCGCAGAACCGGGCGAGTTAATATGATTGCGGCGTTGTGTGCCCAGCAGTTACTAGCACCATTCACGATTGAGGGAGCAAGAATCGCCAAGTCTTTGAGACGTGGTTGGAAGTATGCCTGATTCCGGCATTAAAACCAGGGCAGAAGTTGGTGATTGACAACGCCACCTTTCACAAAGGTGGACGCATTGACCAATTGGTGCAGGCTGCTGGTTGCGAGGTCTGGTACTTGCCACCTTACTCTCCTGATCTAAATAAAATTGAGCGGGGAAAAGTCTTGGCTAAAAAGTCGTATCCGCAAGCAACTGGAGTACTTCCCTACCTTGCGAGCGGCGATGGAGTCTGTTCTGAGTTTAGTGTCCTAACCAACCTGGCGGTTGCTATACAACCAATAGACTAAATAAATGCTACGATTCTTATTGCAGTGAATAGAGCGATAGATGGCTAATCGCTCAATTTCATCAACTGCTTAAGAACTTCGCAAAATGTTCTTTCTGGCTCAACTCCTGCGTTTTAACAACTGCAATCTTAAATATCAAACTAAATTAAAAATGCCTACTGTACCATCGTCATTTTGACTGCAATATCGCATGGTTTACCAAAGTACGCTGAACTTGTCACTAAAATATCTACACCAGTGCTAGCATAATCCTTTATATTTTCAGAGGTAATACCACCAGCTGCTGCTAGTTTTAAGTTTGGATACTGCTGCTTCAATTTCAAAACTAGAGGCTCAAGGTCTGGTAGGGGAATTTTATCAAACTGAATTAAATCTACACCTGCTTGAGCAGCCATCCAAGCATCTTTTGGTGTATCTACTTCAAGGCAAATATGTTGTTCTGGAAACTGTCGTCGCAGTTCATTCATGCGCTCAATTAACCCACCTATACCTCCCAGGAATATCAAGTGTTGGTTAAAGATCAGAACTGTTTCAGATAATCCTAAGCGATGAAAAAATCCCCCACCAGCTAGAACTGCTTTGATGGAAAGCGCCCTAGTACCTGGAAAACATTTACGAGTAGTCACAATAGAAACAGACTGATTTACTGATGAAGCAGTATCTACTAATACTCTTGTACGCGAAGCAATGCCGGAGGCGTATTCCATCAAATTTAAAGCAACTCTCCAGCCACTGTGCAAAGCTTGAGCAGTGCCACTAGCTTGAAGAATTAATTGCTTTTCTTGGCAGACTGTACCACTTTCGATTTGATAATGAACTTCGGCACCACAATATTTTAATACTCTGGCTGCTTCTTCAGTAGCGCAGATGGTCATCGGGTGACGGGTAGAAAACTCGATTTCACCAGGTTGCTTGCCAATGCCAAGTCCGTAGGTTGTCAAATCTAAGTAAGGAACATCTTCCTGAATTAACCTAGCGATCGCCTCATCTGAGAAGAAAACACTCATTTTAGTTTTATGATCGGCTGACAAATAAATAGCTAAATCAAGATTCCCATTAAACCTAATCTCATTCAGTTGTAGGAATTGTAATAATTACTACTATTGTCCCAAATAGTTGGTAACAAAATAAATTTGTTAAGAAAGAATATCTACCTCAGTCGCCAAAATTCGTTAAATGCTGAAAGCATTACAGTGCCGATTGGCTCTCAGAATTACTTTTTTTTACAATCTCGATGCAGGTGCTTAGTCTTATTCGATAGGAAAAATTCAATTTCTACACAAAAGGCGATCGCCTCTATTTTCTGGAAACAAGTAGTTAACTAAACAATACAAAAGGCAGTTAGCTTTCTTACAGATTATTCTGATTATATAAGTGCCATTATAGCAGTCATACCTGTTTTGTAAGCATATCCCCACTCAAAAAGTTGGAGATATGCTTACAGTTGATTTAGAAATACTGTATTTTTAAACCTACTTTTCGTTTATACAGTAGTAAAGTTATACCACCCGTGACTAACATGGCAGGTATTGAATCTGATTCAGGAATTGGTGTAATTTGACCCGAACCGCTGATTGTGTTGCTAAACTGGCCAAAATCATTCACTCGACGACCGGTAGTAACTAAAAAGTATTTCTGTCCTGTAACGAGTTCTCGGTTGAAAGTAACAGTACTACCATTAGTAGTGGTATTTGCTACAAGAACATTGGTTAATTGTTCAGTAGGATTGAAACTATCCTGATATAAAGTTAAGAAAATATCCCATTTTCTATTTGCAGGTGGTGTAGGTTCAGATTCACCACTTATATTATATAAACCTGATTGATCGACCGTAAAATCAAATACACTGTAAGGTACACTCATTCCCAAATTTCCATCTTTTTCACCACTGATAAGAGTGGGAGGATTTCCTGGTGCTACACGCCGCCAAATCGGTTCATTTGTTGTATCTCCCTGATAAGTAAAGGTAGCAGCTTTGGAGGGTTGAGCGGTAGAAACAGTAGCTAGTGCTAACCCTAGAATAACCATTAATGGTTTTTGAAAAAACTTTGTTTTTAACATAAATTATCTCCTTGGATTTACTAATAGCTTATTTCAAAAATCTTGATAGCGAGAAACTTCTCAAGCAGATTCTCAGTTGTGAGTGAGACTTGACAGATGGCGATCGCATAGATAGGATTGCTGGCAAATGTCTCAACTTCCTCACTAATAATGCTTAAATAGTCCTTGATATGAACATTTAAACTTTATGAATTATTCAACAGTATTTATGGCATATTTTTTAATACAAATTTGTGTTTTTGACTGAAGCTATCATACCAACTTGGTTGGAAAAAATCAATTCAACTACGTAATTAAACGCTGACTTTATCAAAACTTTAAGTAAAAAGTTTTTTTATTTTGCACGACTTACACACATGACAAGACTTCATGAGTAACTACGACTGTGGTGCTTTTACGATGCCTATGGCGAGCGTACCCCTCCTCAAAAGCCAGCTATGCAGAGCATCTTGTTGGCGCAACCTCTGTCTCCGACACGCTATTCGCGTTCGTAGAGAAGCGATCGCAATGTCTACGACGGGCTACGCCTAACCAACATAGCTATTTGATCTCAAAATCCGAGCAACTTCTTACATAGCGTGGAGATATGTTTGTTTGCCTTGTGCCTTCTTTCACTATGAAAGAAAGTAAATGTGGAGACATAACAGCTTATTAATCTTGTCCCTCGACAATTTCTTTTTGGATAAAACTAATTTGTGCAGCTAATTCTTGCCGAGTAGCAGCTTTGAATAGATATCGGAAAACAAACCAGATTAAATAACCAATTCCAGTCAACTCAAAAACTAGATTTAACTGAGGAATGTCATTTATTACATCTAATACAGCTAGAATTATCTTAATTGTAAGAGTCGCTGTAATAATTGTAGCAAAACAAATAATTGGCATCTGGTATTCAGTGGAAAAACTACCTAAGTATTTAGGCAATTGCTCCAAAAACGCAGAGAAGTTACCACCAACTTGCTGCCACTTAGGTAAGGGTTGATTTTCAGATATTAGCAATGGTTGAGTATTAATTTTTGAACTTTCAAATCCTGCGATAGCTTTGGTTGATGTAATATCAAAAGATTTGGATTGTTCTACTTCGCTCTCCCGATGTAATGGTTTATCAGCAGGTAGTAGAAATGGCTGAGTATCAATTTTTGAACTTTCAAGTACTGCGATAGGTTTGGTTGATGTAATATCAAAAGATTTGGATTCTTCTACTTCACTCTCCCCAAGTTTACTATTTTCTTCAGCGATAACAGTTTTCTTTTGCGCTACACGGATATCATCCTTAGCCAACTTCATCAAAGGGGAGTAAATGGCATTGTACAT
>NZ_JAVRBS010000048.1:0-37155 GCF_034531155.1 Nostoc sp. ChiVER01
ATCAGGTTCCCAGGTATTCATCACACAGCGATCGCAAAACTTTTCGGTCTACTGAGTTTTAACAACCATCCCGGCTAGGGGTGGGTTGAAAGAAGCCGTAGAAAATCGCTTTGATCGCCAAAGTGAGTAAATCTTGGTTTCAACAACCATCCCGGCTAGGGGTGGGTTGAAAGTTTGAGGAGCGGAAGGGAGATTTTCACCCCCACGTTTCAACAACCATCCCGGCTAAGGGGTGGGTTGAAAGGTTCGCGCTGTGATTCTTTGAGCCATGTAAAAAGTTTCAACAACCATCCCGGCTAGGGGTGGGTTGAAAGTATCCAGCTAACGATATCCACAGCTTTACAAGTAAGTTTCAACAACCATCCCGGCTAGGAGTGAATTAAGAAAAATATTTGAAGCATTAAAATTTTTTTGAGAGGGTTGAAAGGCGCACTTCGTTCGGGAATATTCCAACATTTGTGAGTATATTAGAGATGTGCTGGGATCAACTCCACTTAAAAGGTCGGCGACATTAATTTGTTAATACGACATTTAAATCGTTAATAACGACACTAATGTGTTAACGACGACAAATAATTAGTTATTCGATACATCTACATCGGGATGACTGGATTCGAACCAGCGGCCCCTTCGTCCCGAACGAAGTGCGCTACCAAGCTGCGCCACATCCCGGCATAAAAATCCCATGATAAATTAACAATATCACAACCCGTGCCAAATAACAGAATTACATCTATATATATGAACACTTTACCCAAGGCTTTGCTTGCTACGATTAAATTTGTATAACTCTAGTGGTAAAAGCGGATTGTGACTGTAAAACCAGACTGGTTGCGGGTAAAAGCGCCTCAGCATGAGCGGATTGGTAACGTTAAAGATATTTTGCGGGATTTAGCCCTCAATACAGTTTGTGAGGAAGCATCCTGTCCAAATATTGGTGAATGCTTCAATGCTGGGACTGCCACATTTTTAATTATGGGCCCGGCTTGTACACGCGCTTGTCCCTACTGCGATATTGATTTTGAGAAAAAACCTAAACCGCTAGACCCCACGGAACCTGCACGACTAGCAGAAGCTGTTCGCCGCATGAAACTTAATCATGTTGTGATCACTTCTGTAAACCGAGATGACTTGTCAGATGGCGGTGCGTCTCAGTTTATAGCGTGTATTAATGCGGTTCGTACTGTTTCACCCAACACCACGATTGAGGTACTAATTCCTGACTTGTGCGGTAATTGGAATGCTCTAGAGTTGATTCTACAAGCCGCGCCAGAGGTATTAAACCACAATACAGAAACTGTTCCACGCCTATATCGCCGGGTGCGTCCCCAAGGAAACTACGATCGCACATTAGAATTATTGCACCGCTCTCGCCAAGTTTCTCCTAGCACATATACTAAATCTGGTATCATGGTTGGACTAGGTGAAACTGATGCCGAAATTCGCCAGGTCATGCAAGACTTGCGAACTGTAGATTGCGACATTTTGACAATTGGGCAATACCTCCAACCCAGTCAAAAACATTTGCAAGTAGATGAATTTGTCAACCCAGAACAATTTGCAGCTTGGAAGGCATTCGGCGAACAAATCGGATTTTTACAAGTTGTTTCTTCACCATTGACAAGAAGCTCATATCATGCAGAACAAGTCAGGGAATTAATGGAACGTTATCCCCGCAGCCAATTTTAGATTTTAGATTTGTTCTTGCGTTTAAATTCGGGCACAACTCTTATAGATGGTGTTCGCATTCAGACCTTTTTAAATTTTGGATTTTAAATTATTCAATTCCAAAATCCAAAATTTAAAATCTAAAATTCGGTGAGTTAAAAGAATGGGGTGATGGGGAGACTTTTGATTAATGACTAATCCAAAAACTGTAGCAATTCTTGGTGCGGGTGCTTGGGGTGCATCTCTGGCAAATCTCGCCACAGCAAATGGTCATCAAGTGCGCGTGTGGTCGCGTCAAGGTTCGCAAACTATCCAAGCAGTTTTAAAAGATGTCCAAATCGTCCTATCCGCTATCTCAATGATTGGTGTGAGGGATGTTGCTTCTCAAGTCCAGTCTTTCCCCCTTTCTCCAGAGACAATTTTTGTCACAGCGACGAAAGGCTTAGACCCTCAAACCACCTGCACGCCATCGCAAATTTGGCAAACAGCATTTCCTAACCATGCAGTGGTTGTTCTGTCTGGGCCTAATTTATCAAAAGAAATTCAAATGGAATTACCAGCAGCTACAGTGGTAGCCAGTAATATTCCCACGGCTGCGGAAATAGTGCAGTTAGTATTTTCTTCTGGACGTTTTCGGGTATATACCAATCCCGATCCTTTGGGTGTGGAATTGGGGGGAACACTAAAAAATGTGATTGCGATCGCAGCTGGTGTGTGCGATGGTTTACAACTAGGAACCAATGCCAAAGCTGCTTTAGTCACCCGTGGACTTACAGAAATGGTTCGCATCGGCAACAACTGGGGTGCGAAGACAGAAACATTTTATGGTTTATCAGGTCTAGGAGATTTATTAGCAACCTGCAATAGTCCCTTAAGTCGCAATTACCAAGTCGGCTATCAGCTAGCTGGCGGTAAGTCACTTACAGAAACTCTCGCAAATTTACAAGGAACTGCTGAAGGAGTGAACACTTGTCGGGTTCTGATGCAACGAGCCAAGCAAGAAAATATTCCTGTTCCAATCACTGAGCAAGTTTATCGTTTACTTCAGGGTGAAGTCACACCTCGACAAGCGCTTGATGAACTGATGCTGCGAGATATCAAGCCAGAGTACAACTACTAGTACCGCAAAGTAGAAATCAAAAGTTAAAAGTCAAAAGTCAAAATGAACACAGCGTAAGAGTTTCGTTGATTTGGGATGGATGGTTTATTTACGCCGTGCTGTACTAGCAGTCTGTCCCATAAGTTCTGATTGATTAGTTTGTTACCAAAACCCTGTAGAGACGCGAAATTAATGCGATAGACCAGTAGTCTGTCTTGAAATTGGCAGGTTAAGGCTAATATGCAAAAAGACGCGGGGACAGGAGAGAGTATTTAATAACTCCCCCACGTTTTCTATTTCCGTATCGAGAGAATTTTTGCCGTTAATACTAATCACTTCTTAAATATCTATTAGCTCTACTTATACCTGAATAATCCTGAGAAAAAATTGCTAAATCGTCAGGATATTACTTTTGTAGCCATGTAAATGTGACTATGCCAATTATAAAGATGACATTCACTTAAGGATGTTTATACTGTGTTAAAAAAGCTACTATCAAAAATCATCAAGGTTGAAATGTTAACTAAGTAGTTGAAATATTCAAAACCTAGCTGCCGATTTGAATAGCTATTGGTTTAATCAAAAGCTTATCAGCCGATTAAGTTCAGTAATGCTGTATCCAATAAAACTATTACAGTTAATTTCAAAAAAAACTGTAATGGAACGTTCAACTATGTTAGTTCATCGTAAATCACGGGAACAATAGCAACAGTTGAATAGCTGACCGTAATCTAAGCTGACCGAAATCTATTGTTACCTGGAGCCATTGAGACGATCTTTATGCCAGCAACATCTTTTTATGCAGACGCCCCCTACAACACCAAAAAGTCTAGCCAGGCTTTGGACTCGGATCTCACGGTTGACGAAAGTGAGTTATCGGTAGATGACCTACAGGAGCTAGAAATAGCTGCTGCTGACAATGCTAACTTTACTCTTAACACTAACCGTCGGAGTACAGACCTAGTACGTCTATATCTTCAGGAAATTGGTCGGGTTCGCTTGTTGGGGCGCGATGAAGAGGTTTCAGAAGCTCAAAAAGTTCAACGCTACTTGCGGATGCGGATAGTACTTGCTAAAGCCGCTAAGGAAGGGGATGAAGTGATTACGCCTTATCTTCGGTTAATTGAAGTTCAAGAACGTCTTACTTCTGAACTAGGACATCGGCCGTCTTTGGAAAGATGGGCTGCTACTGCTGATATAGTTTTATCGGATCTTAGACCGACTTTGGCAGAAGGCAAACGTCGCTGGGCTGAAATTGCCAAGTTGACTGTAGAAGAGTTGGAGCAAGTTCAGTCCCAAGGACTTCAAGCAAAAGAACACATGATTAAGGCGAATCTTCGCTTAGTTGTGTCTGTTGCTAAGAAGTATCAAAATCGCGGTTTGGAATTGTTGGATTTAGTCCAAGAAGGCACACTTGGTTTGGAGCGAGCTGTAGAAAAATTTGATCCAACCAAGGGTTATCGCTTCAGTACCTATGCTTACTGGTGGATTCGTCAGGGAATTACACGGGCGATCGCTACTTCTAGTCGCACCATCCGCCTCCCTGTCCATATTACCGAAAAGTTAAACAAAATCAAAAAGGCCCAACGCAAAATTGCTCAAGAAAAAGGTCGCACCCCAACTCTAGAAGATTTAGCAACTGAGTTAGAGATGACACCGACTCAAGTACGAGAAGTTTTGTTGCGGGTTCCTCGCTCCGTTTCTTTAGAAACCAAAGTAGGTAAAGATAAAGACACTGAGTTAGGCGAATTACTCGAAACCGACAGTGTAACTCCAGAAGAGATGTTAATGCGAGAATCTTTACAAAGAGATTTGCATCATCTTCTATCAGATTTGACTAGCCGGGAACGCGATGTAATTTTGATGCGCTTTGGTTTGGCAGATGGTCATCCTTATTCTTTAGCAGAAATTGGCCGCGCTCTCGATTTATCACGGGAACGAGTCAGACAAATCGAATCCAAGGCTTTGCAAAAGCTACGTCAACCCAAGCGTCGCAACCTCATCCGCGACTATTTGGAATCTTTAAGTTAGTCATTTGTCATTTGTCATTTGTCATTAGAAAACTGCATTTGACAAATGACTACCAACAAATGGCTGATTTTATCCCATATTTAAAGCCTTTTAGAGGCTTGTAGCAAATAATTTGCATTTAATTGGACAAGAGTTTCCCCAGACCTTTGCTCAAATATCTTAAAGGTGGGGATCAACTGCACAATTCAAAATTAACTTATATAAAATTCAAAGTCAAGGGATGCAATCGTTATAAGTATCCTAATTATTAGCTGTATGCAAATTAAATGCACTACAGCTTATTACTTGATTTTTGCTCAAGATTTGATGACTTGTTCTTATAATATTTAGTAAGAATTCTCAATAGGCAATGATTGTTGCAAATTGCTCCCAAGATTTGTTATATTCTCAACTAACAAGCTTTGTTGAGAAATATTAGTATGACTGTCTACACAACTACTTCACTCAAGGCAGAACTGAATGAACGAGGCTGGCGATTAACTCCCCAGCGCGAAACAATTTTACACATTTTTCAAGAACTTCCGCAAGGTGAGCATTTAAGCGCGGAGGATCTTTATCATCGGCTAGAAACTGATGGTGAAGGGATCAGTCTGTCAACTATTTATCGGACTTTGAAGTTGATGGCAAGGATGGGAATTTTACGGGAATTAGAACTGGGCGAGGGACATAAGCATTATGAAATCAACCAGCCCTATCCTCATCATCACCATCACTTAATTTGTGTTAGATGCAACTCAACTATTGAGTTTAAAAATGACTCAATTTTAAAAATTGGGTCGAAAACTGCTCAAAAAGAAGGTTTTCACCTACTGGACTGTCAAATGACCATTCATGCAGTGTGTCCCAAGTGCCAACGGGCACTGATGCCGCTTTAGCACTTGGGTAGATAAAAAACAAAACTACTCAAATTAACCAAATAAATGGAATTTTGAGCAGTTCGTAATTTGTTGTTACTGGAGGCAAGCAACCAGTTTGGGACTGATACTAACAACGCCAAAGCGGATGTTAAAAGCGTCCGCTCTTAAGATCCTTGAGACTAATGCCGTAGAATTCTTGGGCTTGTTTAATTGCTTTTTTGGTGTCAGCTGCCATTACACCGTTCAGCTTGCCTTTATAAAAACCCCGCTCCCGTAGTCGCGTTTGGATTTCTAAGGTATTAAATTCGCTTTTGCTAGTAGTATTAACTGAGCTATATAACTTAGCTCGCGTAGTTGGGCCGGCAACACCACTTGCTGACAAGTAGTTAGCTGCTTGGAATCTCCGTACAGCATCGGCAGTGTAAGGGCCATAGTAGCCATTTGGCTCTCCCTCTAAGTATCCTGCCTGGATTAACTGTTCTTGAAGTAGTCTAACTGGTTCGCCGCGATCGCCTACACGAAGTTTACTGCGATTGACTACCTTTGTGGGAGCCTCTTCTCCATCACCAATGCCAATTCCTGGCAATTTAGCTAATGTTGCTGGGCCAACAATACCGTCAACGCTTAATTTGTAAGAATCTTGGAACCGCTTGACAGCTTCTTCGGTAATTGGGCCAAATATTCCTGTGGCGTTTCCGTAATAAAAGCCTGCAATTCTTAAGCGTTCTTGCAAAGCTCTGACATCTTCACCTTCAGCCCCTTTAGCAAGGTAGTTGGAATTACGGCGTTGGCTACTAGTTGCTGAACTGGCTGAACTAGTTGTGCTGGGCTTTTTGGCTTGTGCGCTTCTTACAGCAGTAGTTTTTTTAGCTTGCCAAGTTTCTAATTTTTGTAGGGTGTTTGCGCCAACAATGCCGTCCACTGGTAAACCGGCAGCCTTTTGAAAGCGCCGCACAGCTTCTTGTGTGGATGCGTCATATACTTGGGTAACAGAAGATTGGTAAAAACCTGCTGTTTTCAACTTTTGTTGTAAATTTCTGACGGAAGGGCCTTGATCGCCTTTTTCCAGTGCCATGACGCTGGTAACAGCGCCAAGAATAGATAAAGACAGAGCAAGGGGCAACATATACTTCCAAGCCCTACCTGAAAGCCGTTTCCAGTCTGGTGCAGCTGCGTCCTTAAACAAGGAACTGAGGGAGACCAATTCACTGGGTGTGCTGTCTTCGTAGGCGAAAGCTAGGTGCAAATACGCAAGATTCTCCATATTTGTTTCCTACACCATTGATTTTTCTTCGATCACTGCTTCAGCTTGATGTACTAGGTTCCTCAAAGCTTCTAATGTTCCTATATTTACATCCTCCCACAAATTGCGCTTATGTGCTTCTAATAATTTTTCAGCTATATCACGCAGTGCATAAGGATTCTTTTCCTGAATAAATTCTGACACAACTGGGTCGAGTAAGTAAGCCTCTACTATGCCTTGATACATATAATCTTCTACACATTTAGCTGTTGCATCGTAGGCGAATAAAAAATCTACTGTCGCCGCCATTTCAAAGGCTCCTTTGTATCCGTGGCGCATAACTCCGGTAATCCACTTGGGATTAACTACGCGAGAACGATACACCCGCGCGATTTCTTCTTTCAGTTGGCGGACTCGTGGTTTAGCGGGTATAGAATTATCACCAAAATAAGTTTCGGGATTTTTCCCCTGTAGAGAACGCACCGCCGCAGTTAAGCCACCCTGAAATTGGTAATAATCATCAGAATCTAGTAGATCGTGTTCACGATTATCTTGATTGTGCAGGACAATTTGCATTTGCGCCAAGCGTTGCTCGAAGGCTTTGGTATTGGGGACTGGGAATTGGGAGGAAATTTTATCCTCCCCTGCCCCTCTGCTCCCCTGCCCCCCTGCTCCTGCTCCCGATGAGTAGGCGTAAGAACTCCAGTTGATGTAGGCGCGGGCTAAATCTTCGTCGTCTGTCCAGTTTTGGGATTCGATTAAACCTTGGAGTCCGGCGCCGTAAGCACCTGGGCGAGAACCAAAGATGCGATAGCGCGATCGCACCACGGCTTCTTCTAGACTTAATCCTTGGCTTGTCCACAAATCAGTTTCTTGGCAAACTGTATCCGCTAAGGGATTTTCTTCTGGTGGTTCATCCAAGTCTGCTACTGCTGATACTGCTTGAGCGAATAAATCAATTAAGTTGGGAAAAGCATCCCGGAAGAATCCCGAAATTCGCAAAGTAACATCTACACGGGGACGCCCCAAAATCGCTAGGGGCAAAATTTCAAAATCCACTACTCGCCGCGCTGCACCATCCCAGACAGGTTGGACTCCAAGTAAAGCTAAGGCTTCGGCTATATCATCACCACCTGTTCTCATGGTGGCTGTTCCCCACAGTGATAAACCTAGTGTTTTGGGATACTCACCATGTTCTTGTGTGTAATATTCAACGAGGGTTTCAGCAGCTTTTCTGCCGATATCCCAAGCTGTTTCTGTGGGAATGGCGCGAATATCGACAGAATAAAAGTTTCTCCCTGTTGGTAGAACTTCTGGGCGGCCGCGTGTGGGTGCGCCAGATGGGGCGCTGGGGACGTAACTGCCATCGAGTCCGTGTAATAAGTGGGTGATTTCTTGGGGGGTTTTTTGTAAGGCGGGAAGGAGGCGATCGCGTATCCAGGTAGAGACGCGATGAATTGCGTCTCCCTCCCCAGCTAAGACGCGATGAATCGCGTCTGTACAAGAAGAATTTTGATTTATTAGTTGTTCTACTAGGAGGGCGGCGTGTTCTTCTAGGACTTCGACGATATCACCGAGGGTACGGCATTCTGTGCCATTGACTTTTGAGTATTCACCGCTAGGCATTGACAAATCGGCTGTGAGGGGATCGAAATCTAGATCCCAGTCTTGAGCGATCGCACGCGTGATGCCTGAAGAATGGCGATTGGGGATGCGAGCGATCGCTACTATTAAATCTCGTAGCTGCCTTCCTTGGGGGCATTGCCCGAAAATGTGCAAGCCATCACGGATTTGGGCTTCTTTCAATTCACAAAGATAGCCACCGATGGAATTCAAAACCAGAGATTCAGACTTAAAAATTTCTGTTTCATTTTGGATTCCTAAATCTAGATGGAGATTTTCTTTGATCACCAGTTCGTGGATGCGATCGCGAATCACTGGCAAACGCGAAGGATCTAAACTGTCGGCTTCGTAATACTCATCAATTAAATTTTCTAACTGCTGCAAAGAACCGTAGAGTTCCGCACGAGTCATCGGTGGCGTTAGATGATCTATAATCACCGCTTGAGCGCGACGTTTCGCTTGGGAACCTTCACCAGGATCATTCACAATAAACGGGTACAGGTGGGGAAGTGCGCCAAATGCCACTTCTGGATAACAATTACTTGATAAAGCCACACTTTTACCGGGTAGCCATTCTAGATTTCCGTGTTTCCCTACATGAACTACAGCATCAGCACCAAAAGTTTCTCTTACCCAATAGTAGAAAGCTAGATAGGCATGGGTTGGTTCTAAATCCGGCGCATGATAATTCAAACTGGGGTCATTATCATAACCTCTTGCTGGCTGAATTCCCACAAAAACGTTGCCGAGTTGAATTCCGGGAACGGGGAAAGAAGCAGGGGGGCAGGGGGGCAGGGGGGCAGGGGGGAAGAATTCTTGATTGCTCCTCTGCTCCTCTGCTCCCCTGCTCCCCTGCTCTAAATTTCCCCACCGTTCACTAATACCTTGCTGAACTGCTGGCGGTAATGAAGCGAAATATTCTTGATATTCTTCCCAAGAAACACTTTGGTGTACCGGAAGCGATTCTCTACCTTCTGGATCGTTGGTTACACCATCTGTCAGGCGTTGAATCAACTCTTCTCCTTGAGCAGGTGGATTTTCTACTTCATACCCAGCCTGATGTAAAGCTTGGAGGATTTCTACACAACTAGCTGGAGTGTCGAGTCCCACACCATTAGCGAGGCGGCCGTTGCGGTTGGGGTAGTTTGCCAAAATTAGAGCAATTCGCCGTTCTTGGGGTGGTTTGGAACGTAGACGCGCCCAATTTGCTGCTAGGTTGGCAACGAACTCAATGCGATCGCTCACTGGTTCATAAATTACCACATCCGTCTCTAGATGGGGATTACGAGTTTGTACGGCTTTAAAAGACACAGCACGAGTAATAATCCGCCCATCTACTTCTGGTAGCGCCACATTCATCCCAATATCGCGGGGAGAAAGCCCTTGAAACTGTGACTCCCACTGCTCAATTGATCCGCCACTGAGGATCACCTGCAATACAGGCACATCTAATTTTTCCCATAGTTCAGTTTGGGGTGTTTCGCTTTCCAAACGTGCTAGAGAAAAACTGGTGGTATTCAGCAACACAGCTATTGATTCGCCTTCTTTGGGTTGAAAAAATTCACTCAACTCAACTTGCACATCAGGTTCACGCAATGAGGAAACAAATACTGGCACAGGTTGTAAATTTTTTTGTACCAAAGCTTCGCATAAAGCATCAATTACTTTAGTATTTCCCGCTAAATAATGAGCGCGGTAGAAAAGGATGCCGATTTTGGGGATTGGGGATTGGGGGATTTGAGGTTCCGAGGTGGATGAATCTAGTTCCGAGGTGGATGAATCTAGTTCCGAGGTGGATGAATCTAGTTCCGAGGTGGATGAACGGAGTTCTGAGGCGGATGAATCTAGTTCCGAGGTGGATGAACGGAGTTCTGAGGCGGATGAGTCCAGTTCTGAGGTGGGTGAATCCAGTTCTAACTCTCCCCTGCGCCCCTGCTCCCCTACTCCCCATTCATACAATCCCACACGCGGAACTGGACAGGGTAACGGCGGATTATATGCAGTTAACAGGCAAGTATCAGAGATAAATTCCAGAGCATTAACGAAATTTTCTACGCCGCCTTCGCTGAAATATTGCCATACCTGATTCACAATACTCAGAGGTACGGTAGACTGAGAAATTAAGTCGGGATCAAAAGCGTCGTCCCCTGGCATTACAATGAGGGTTCTACCATTACGTTGTACAATTTCTTGCACTACTTCTAAGCCATAACTCCAGTAGGAACGTCCTCCTAACAGGCGCAAAATAATTACTTGGGCAAGTTCCAAAACTTGCTCCCCATAAGTATCTATGCTTAACTGTTGCTGTAACTGCAAGAGATTAGCGACTCTTAAGGCAGGAAAGCTTGTAGGTAATTTTGTCACCGCAACTGCCAAAGTTTGAATGTCGGTATCAGCAGCCGTAATCAACACGAAAGGCGCTGGAGTTTGTTCTAGAAAAATTAAGCCCTCTGACTGATTCCATCCACCCGATATGCTACTTGTACGATGCATAATGCTGTATTACCGTCTTAAACTATATGGTTATTGCACAATCAAAACAAACTTTTTCCGTGCATTCAGCCCCTTCTTACCAGTAATGATTTAAAATGCTTAGTTCTCCTGATTTGAGCTTTTCTCGAACCTTGCCTATTGTTGTATTTAATCAGCTTGGGGAATTGTTAGAACAGATGGCTCAAACGGTGGGAAGTGCCACTCTAGTACTGACAGAAGCTGTGTTGATGCGGATTTGCATACCTGTGGAATGGCAAAGGCAAAGGTTTACGTTGGTGGTTTCTGAGCAGTTTAGTGCGCTTCTGGTAGGAAACTTAGCGCAGGGGGAGGAAGGGGAGCAGGGAATTGACTCGGCGCTTAATGCTCAATTGACATTTAATTTAGAGGCGATCGCAACATTCGTTTACGAATTGAGAGACTTGTTTGAGTGTGATTCCTCCACTTACCAAAATCTCGAAGGCTATCGCCAAATTATTCGACCCAATGATGCCACGCTGCAAAGTCAATTTTCACTGTTGTTATTAGAATATCTTTTAACTCAGCCAAACCAAGAAATAATAGCACCTCCAAGCTCAACGCCGACAATTTATATCTGTCAGCCAGTGGAAGATGCTTTAAAAAAACAGATTTCCCAAGAGCGGTTGTTAAATCAGGTAACAACACAGATCCGCAAAAGCCTGGATTTGTCGGTGATTATGGCAACAGCAATTACACAAGTGCGTGAGTTTCTGGAATTAGACAGATTAGTAATCTATAAATTTGAAGGTTCCAAAGTTAAGGCTCAACAATACCAGTCTGATACTATTCCCCTCAGTGGAACTGCACTGCTAACAGGTATGGAACAGTCAATTGGGGAACCTTCCAAAATCTATTTTTCTATACCAGAGAATAAGGATAAACTCTCGCTTTCTGTGTCAGCCAATAATCAACCATTACTAGAAAACAGGCAAAACTATCGAGGTTATATTGTCTATGAAGCCCGTGCTACAGATGCTATTACATCGGTGTTGAATTACACGGAAAGAAATTGCTTTATCCAAACCTCTCAATGTTGGGAAAAATATCGCCAAGGCTTTACCTTAGCTGTGGATGATGTCGAAAAAACTTATGCTCTAGAAAAGTGTTTGTTGAAATTTTTGAGGGAAAGCCAAGTTAGGGCTAAGTTAGCAGCACCGATTATATTTGAGGACAAGTTGTGGGGATTGCTGATTGCTCATCAGTGCGATAAGCCACACCAGTGGACTGAAAGTGAAAAAAACTTGTTGGTTGCGATCGCAGAACAATTAGCGATCGCAATTCACCAAGCTGAGTTAATGCAAACGCTTACCCAAGAAAAACAAACTCTCGAACAACGAGTTATTGAACGTACAATAGGATTGCGTGATGCTCTCCTCGCCGCCGAAGCTGCTAACCGTCTCAGAAGTGAGTTTCTCGCTACTATCAGTCACGAATTGCTCACGCCTTTAACTTATGTGATTGGGATGTCATCTACATTG
The DNA here is from genome assembly GCF_034531155.1 of Nostoc sp. ChiVER01. Lineage (NCBI taxonomy): Bacteria > Bacillati > Cyanobacteriota > Cyanophyceae > Nostocales > Nostocaceae > Nostoc > Nostoc sp. ChiVER01. The sequence goes on from NZ_JAVRBS010000048.1 coordinate 12,511, forward strand.
TTACGTTGGCCTTTGGGTGAATTGAGTCAACGACAACGGGGTTATCTGCAAACAATCCACGACAGTGGAGAACATTTATTAGAAATGATTAATGACATCCTCGATTTATCGCAAATTGAGGCTGGTAAGACAGCTTTAAATATTTCGGAATTTTCTTTGGTGAATGTTGCTGAAAATGCTATAGAGTCACTGCGAAAAAAAGCAATCAGTGAACAAATTAATCTCAACCTTGATTTGCAAATCGATCCTAAGCGCGATCGCTTTACCGCCGATGGAGAACGAGTAGAACAAATTCTCTGGAATTTGTTAACTAATGCGATTAAATTTACCCCTGAAAATGGCAGCGTTACCTTACGTCTTTGGATGGAAGATAATACTGCTATTTTTCAAGTGGAAGACACCGGGATTGGTATTCCCGATGAACAATTACCATTAATTTTTGATAAATTTCAGCAACTCGATACACCCTATCGCCGCCGCTACGAAGGTACTGGACTTGGACTAGCTTTAACTAAACAACTTGTGGAACTCCATCGGGGACGAATTGAAGTAGAATCAACTGTAAGTATTGGCTCAATTTTTACTGTATGGATACCAACTCAGTCTATGAGAGTGGTGAGTTAGGAGTTATGCGATTTTAGGATACAACGAGTTTGAAAACATCCCCATACTATACATGAATTTTTTGCAACTAACTTAAGTATGAATAACTAGTCTATCTTAAGGGGGTTTTTGAAACTAAGTGCAGCAAGTAAGCTGTTATTTGATTGTTGAAATTAGCTTTCCATACTACGGGTACTTAAACTTTTTATGATTAAGTACTTTTTTATCTATAACTATGATTTACGCACTGTACAAATTAACCATGATGTGAATTGTGGTATTTGGTCGCAGATGATATCAGCTAACCAAAGCACTAAATTTTTTATTTTGAGGCTAGGCTAATAAGCATTTTTTCAAAAATCCTCAACACAGCCTCCTCTCCATTGTCTCTAGTAAAAATACTATAATTAGGATGAGAATTGATTTCAATCAACCAATATTGGTTATCTCGATCTAAAACTATATCTAAACCACCATAATCAAGGTCTAATTCTTCAAAAATTGGTTGAGCAAAATTAGCAATCTCTGACAATATTTGTGGATCATTAATATACTTGGCTTTCGCACCATTCCAGTGCAGGGGACTGAGGTTTCCCGCAAATTCTGCATTACTTATATCTTTTTCATAGAGCAAAACTAATTCTTTATTTAAGAAAACCGCTCTATATTCAGATTTAATGTGAATAAATTCTTGAGCGATCGCAACGTAATCATACTTTTGATTAATATCAAAAATTTCTTTTACAGCAGTTTCAATTTCATCTGTATTCTGGCATAAAAAAACGTTATGTCCACCAGAGCCAGAATTTCTTTTGACAATTACTGGTGTTTCAAATTTTTCTTGAATTTCTAATACGATATCCTGAATACTAGGAAATTTTAAATAAATTTTATATTGAATGTCACAAAAAGGGGAAAGAAAACCTATAGTGCGAGGGAGTTTAATTTTTTGTTTTAAAATATGGTAAGTGTATTCTTTATCTTTTATTATTTTTGCTACTGCTTGATTAATTAACGGAGTACTATAGTTACAAAAATAATGCTGTTTATTATTGAGTTTAATTCTTATTAAATTTTCAGCAGGTTGAAAAATTTCATAGCTGATGTTTAAGTTTTCACAAGCTTGGAGCAATAGCGAAACATTATCTAACATAAATACTTAAATTTAAATGTCCAAATTACGATCTAGGAATTATTTTAACTTGTTGTTTGCCGTTTAAAAATTACTATCTCAGTACCAACAACTGGGTTACGTGCTATCAACCTATTTTGGGAGTCAACAATTTCTAAATGGGTAAAATCCAGTTCTTGAGAGCGTTGTAATATCTCCCCAGCTAATTTGTCTTGCTGAGATTCATTGAGAGTGTACCAATCGTCGCTAATTTTGACCGTAAGATTGCTGGTGCGGAAGTTGGCTTGAATTGACTTTATCAGACCAGAGGCAATGCGATCGCTAATTTCGGCTACCTGATTTTCAATAGCCGCAATCAAGGCTTGTTCTGGTGTCAATTCTATGGCTGGGGTTGGTGTTGGCGTTGGCGTGGGAATTGGTTCGGGTTCCGCTTTCGCTTCCGGCGTTGGTGGTGGCGGAGTTTGTATTTCTGGCGGCGGCGTAATTTCCTCTGGTGGCAGTGACGGCTGTGGTTCGGGTGCAACTGACTCAGGTGGAGTAGTTATCGTTGGTGTCGGTGCTGGTGCAGGAACTTCTTCAACGGGTGGAACTGTTGCAATTTCAGTAGGTTTACCAGTAAAGACACTCGCAGTTGTCCAAACAATAATTACAGCAATTGCAGTAACAATTCCCGTCAAAGCTGTATCTGATAACTTTGTTGACAAATTTGATGGTAAAAACAAGCGGATTGTCCTTAACAGTCCACCCCACCACAACTGAAACTGATGGAAAAAGCCAGGTTTTTCCTCAGTACCCGGTGGGGGTGCTGTCTCCAGTTTCTCCACCGTTACTTCTAAAACCCCTATCGTCCCTTGGAGAAGTTGGATAATTTTAGCCTTCCAAAATGGCTGAACTCTCTGGTAAGGTTTTTGGGGAGGTTGAGTTACTTGCTTATCCGTCGGTTTTGACTGATTGTCTTGTGACATAGAACTTTCACCAAAAGCAGCGAATCAAAGACAAACAACGTACATTATTACTGGTGCTGCCTTCTTTTGCCTTAATGTATCACTTCAATTGCACATTGCTTCAGCTAAACTAACTATTTATTAAATTTGGTGAGTTATGAACCTAAAACGTCGTCAATTTTTATTTTTAAGTAGCTTCAGCGCCATTAGTACAGGATTTTTAGCCTGGATGTTAGCTGATAAAAATCATCAAACTGCTGATATTACCGATTCAATAACAGCTATAGCCGCCAACCCAGCCAAAAAAGACTTGTTATTACGTTTTGTGTCTGTAGCTGATACAGGGACTGGCGCTAAAGGACAGTATGCTGTGGCTGGAGCAATGAACGCATATCACAAGCGAAATCCTTATGATTTAGTTGTTTTAGCTGGAGACAACATTTACAATAACGGCGAAATTGAGAAAATTGGCGAAGTTTTTGAACGTCCTTATCAAGGTTTACTCAAGCAAGGTGTGAAATTTCAGGCTTGTTTAGGTAATCACGATATTCGTACTGAAAATGGCGAACCACAAATCAAGTATGCCGGCTTTAATATGAAGGGACGTTACTATACGTTTAAACGTAATCAAGTACAATTTTTCGCTTTAGATACTAACAGTAATGCTGATTGGAAAAACCAGCTAATTTGGTTAGAAAAAGAATTAAGCCTTAGTAAAGCTCCTTGGAAAGTTGTATTTGGTCATTATCCAATTTATTCATCGGGCCAGTATGGGAGTAATCCAGATTTTATAAAAACTTTCACTCCTCTATTTCAAAAATACGGCGTTCAACTTTACATCAATGGTCACGAACATAATTATGAACGCACTCGTGCTATTGATGGTACAACTTATTTAATTTGTGGTGCAGGTGCTGGGAATCGTCCTGTAGGACGTTCTGAATGGACAAAGTATTCTACGAGTGACTTAAGTTTTGCTTCTTATGAGGTATATAAAGATAGAATAGAAATAAGTGCGATCGCTACTGATAATCGCGTTTTTGATAAAGGTATTATTCAATTAAAATCAGCTTAGTTATATGACTCAGCAAGAACTTCCTTCTACACTCAAAAATATTTTAGAATCATCTCAAACACTGGATACTCTATTTTCTGCACTGTTGCCAGCTGTAGGCGATTTTCTAAAGTCTGATAGATGTTTTCTATACTTGCATAATCCACAAAATAACCTTGGTAGAGTTGCCTTTTGTTGGATTCGTACTCCAGATGTACCTACTGTTTATAATGAAGACTGGGCAGCACAACCCCCATCTGTAACAGATGAAGATCCGATGTTTGCGGCTGCGCTACATGCTGAACCTTCAATCTTTGTCGAAGATGTAGAAACTGCTCCTCCTGAAATATTAAATCGGGAATTTGAACAGAAAAATTTTGGACATCGTGCCCTTATTCATGCCCATATCCGCCAGGATGGGCAACTCTGGGGAATTTTACAACCATGCATTTTTGGTCATCCCAGAATTTGGACTGAATATGAACGAGGGGTAATTAATAATCTTGTCGAAAAAATCACACCTTTTGCAGTTGATTATGTCAAGTCTGCTTTTGATTAGCTGTTTTTTCTTCTCAATTTCTTAGCTGTAGAGTAAATTACGTTTAGCCTATGATTACTGAGGCAGTTATGCTTCATGTTAAACCTGGTCTAGAATCAGATTTTGAAGTTACTTTTAAAAAAGCTTCTAAAATTATTTCCTCAATGGACGGATATTTATCTCATGAATTGCATAGATGTATAGAAGTCCAAGGTAAATACTTATTACTTGTCAGATGGAAAACTTTAGAATCTCATACTGTTGGATTTAGAAGTTCTGCTGAGTATCAAGAGTGGAAAAAACTTCTGCATCATTTTTATGAGCCATTTCCTACTGTTGAACACTTTGAAGAAATTGAAATATGAAAAACAAAAACCCCAACTTTTTTGAAAAATCGGGGTTCTATGGCTTGTGAGTTTTTTAAACTTTTTGCAACTGTGCTACTCTTGGGTCAATAATTTTCTGTCCCAAGCTATCAAATTTAATTGCCACAGACATCTTACTACCCGTTCCAAAAACATGAGTAATTTCACCAATGCCAAAAGTTTTATGTAATACTCGATCGCCTACTTGCCAATTCTGCTTCGTGTCTTGCTTTCCATTAGAAGTAGAGGCACTTTTAGTATAAGTTTGACGACTGAGGCGTTGAGTAGTTAATAATTCTTCTGGTAATTCGTCGAGAAATTGCGATCGCATCGCAGGTTCACGAGAACCATACAAACGCCGTTCTCGCGCGTGTGATAAATACAACCTTTCTTGGGCGCGAGTAATCCCCACATAACACAAGCGGCGTTCTTCTTCCAAAGATGCAGGATCACTTAGCGATCGGTAGCCGGGAAATAGCCCTTGTTCTAATCCCACCAAAAATACTACGGGAAATTCCAAACCTTTGGAAGCGTGCAAAGTCATTAAAGAAACGGCTGTTTGTCCTTCTTTTAAGTTATCTAAATCGGAACTGAGGGCAGCACTATTCAGAAAGTCTTGCAGGGAAACCTCTTCGTTTTCTTCTTGAAATTGCAGCGCGGCGTTGTAAAGTTCCTGAACGTTTTGTACCCGATCTGTAGCTTCATCTGTGCCTTGATTCATCAAGTCTTGAACGTAACCAGAATCTTCTAGTATTCCTTGTAAAACCTCAGTTACCGGAAGCGTAGCAACTTGTCCTTGCCAACGGCTAATCATTGCGGCAAAGTTATTTACAGCTTTTGTCGCCCGTCCAGCTAATGTATTAACTGATGTTTCATCGCTGAGTATTTCCCACAGGGTTGTCCCTAATTGTTGGGAGGCGTTTATTAAAGCGTCAATAGTGGTTTTGCCAATTCCCCGCCGGGGAGTATTAATAACTCGTAATAAACTGACTGTATCGGCTGGATTATTTATTGCTCTTAAATAAGCGACGACATCTTTAATTTCTTTGCGATCATAAAACCTCATTCCCCCCACAACTGTGTAAGGAATTTGATATTTCACCAACAATTCTTCAAAGGGACGAGATTGAGCATTCGTCCGATAAAGTATGGCAAAACTACCCCAGTTTAACTCTGGATTTTGCTGTTCTAAAGTGCTAATTTGATTAATTACAAATGCCGCTTCTGCAAGTTCTTCATCGGCTTTATGACAAGTAATCTGTTCACCCGTCCCCCGTGTCGCTTTCAGGACTTTATCAATCCGTTGGGTGTTATTTTCAATCAATTCATTAGCCGCTTGCAGAATGTTTTCACAAGAACGATAGTTTTCTTCTAGCTTAACCATCGTCCGGGTATCATCATCTACCAAGCCATCGCCAAAGTCTTCCTGAAATCCCAACAAGATGGTGAAATCTGCCATCCGAAAGCTGTAAATTGATTGGTCTGCATCACCAACAACAAAAACTGAGCGATTTTCCCATTGCCATTCGCTCTTTTTGGTTTCGCCATTAGTAACTAATAAATTAATCAGTTGATATTGAGTGCGGTTAGTATCCTGATATTCATCTACGAGGATATGACGAAACTTGCGATGCCAGTAACCCAATACCTGCTCGTTTTGTTGAAATAATCTCGTAGGTACAAGAATAAGATCATCAAAGTCGAGAGCGTTGTTTTGTGCTAATTTTTCTTGATATAAATTATAAACTTGGGCAATTACCCGTCCGCGATAATTTGGTTGGTCTTGCTCAAATTCTTGGGGTGATAAACCTTGGTTTTTCGCATTACTAATAGCATAGCGAACAGAGCGGGCGTCAAACTTTTTATCGTCTAAATTTAGCTCTTTATTAACGATTTCTTTGATCAGACTGATAACATCTGATTCATCAAAGATAGAGAAATTGCGATTCCACTTACGTCCTTTTTCGTCTACATATTTTTCAATATCAAAACGGAGAATCCGAGAAAATAGACTATGGAAAGTGCCACACCATAAGTCTTTGATCGTATTTTTGTAAACTTGCGATCGCAATTGCACTTGTTGATATTCAGTCAACAAATCCAACCGTTGTCCGTGTTGTTTCATCGCCAGCTGTTCCGCAAACAGCCGTTGAATCCGGTCTTTCATTTCCCGTGCGGCTTTGTTGGTAAAAGTAACCGCCAGGATATTCTCTGGATCAACGCGGTGTTTCAAGATTAGATTCGCAATGCGATAAGTCAGCGCTCGTGTTTTGCCGGAACCTGCGCCAGCAACAACTAGCAACGGGCCGCAGTAATGTTCGACAGCTTGACGTTGGCTAGGGTTAAGGTGACTGAGAAAGTCGATGGTTGTTGTCATGGATGTGAAAAAGCGATTGCCTGGCGTCACATCAATATAGAATTGCTATTGCCCAGGTTACAACATCTTAACGAAACTTGGTCAATAAAAGATTGGCAATATTCTTAACCAGAATGTTACTCATAAGCTAAGACCTGACGAGCTTTGCCATCAAAAATATCAAGCATTTGATCGCGCCAGCTAAAAATGGGATCATCTGCTACGAGTAAGGGAAATGGGCTAACGCTACGTGCCCACTGAAAAGAGCTAAACACCACATAATCTGCCCAAGCTGGTGTTTGTCCAGCTAGGAAGCTTTGGTGCTGGAGAGTTCGACGCATTGGGGTTAGGCTATTACGAAAGGTAACAACTCGTTGTTCCCGGTCGGCAGAAATTACCTCCAATGTTGCACCAAAAGCCTTTTCGCGTGTTTGGCGGAAGTAGTCTTTGTCTTTATCGTGTAGGTGCAAATAAATATCTGTGATAATCAATCGCACGATTTCAGGATTGAGTACTGCTTCCACCCAATCAGTAGTAAATCTGGATAACGACTTTCCAACTTCTCCACCAAATAGTGATGGGTACTTAGGGTAATTCTCCTCCAGATACTGAGCGATCGCCCAAGAATCGTAAAGAACTTGCTCATGATCAACTATTACTGGTACCTTACCCTGTCCTGAGAAGGCAATAGTTTCCTTTTCAGTAAAACGCCAAGGTACAGTTTCAAAAGGCAATCCCTTATGGAGTAGAGCCAGTCGCACGCGCCAACAGTTAGGACTAAAACGGCGATTATCCTCAGCCCCTGCCAAATCGTACAGCCTAATCTTTGTTGATTGCATGATTGATTGTATTCCTGAAAATTTTATGCTGTCCTGACGATAAAGCTTAGATTACTGCTAATAGAACGCAATTTGAGCGAGCATTGTCTTTACAGGATTTACGCCAAAAATTTCCAAAACTATATAATTTGTGTCAAGGTAATTCATAAATTGCCCCTACAATACATTAATTTTTTCTACGCTACATAGGTTGATTGTCAGTTCTTCTTACACTTTCGTCGTAAGATCAGCGACGGGGAATCCAACATCAAAAAATGCTGGGCAAGCTCTAACTTTTTCTGCGATTGACCCTGTTTAATACCTAACCAATAAGTATTGTTACCAATAGGACTATTCACTCCTTGAGTACCCAATTGACATTGGATAGCAATACACGATACATCATGATTCAACCGTTAAATTTTTAAAGATGAAAAATTTCTTTAATTTCTGGTTTAACCAATACAAGGAGAGGTGGATATGGATAGTAGCTTAATTGTATCCAACATTTTGAATCCGCCAATCCTGTTTTTCTTTTTAGGCATGACTGCTGTTTTTGTCAAGTCTGATTTAGAAATTCCCGCACCAGTGCCGAAATTATTTTCGTTGTATCTACTGTTTGCGATTGGTTTTAAAGGAGGGGTAGAACTAATTAAAAGCGGTGTAACTCAGGAAGTAATTCTAACACTCGCGGCAGCAATGATGATGGCTTGTGTTGTGCCAATTTACACCTTTTTTATCCTAAAGTGGAAATTGGATACTTACGATGCAGCTGCGATCGCCGCAACCTACGGTTCTATCAGTGCCGTCACCTTCATCACAGCTAGCGCTTTTTTAACTGAGCTTGGCATTACTTTTGATGGTTACATGGTGGCAGCCCTTGCTCTGATGGAATCTCCAGCGATTATAGTTGGTCTAATTTTGGTGAACATATTCACCGCCGATGGAAAGCGAGAGTTTTCGTGGCCGGAAGTTTTGCAAGAAGCATTTCTTAATAGTTCAGTTTTTCTATTAGTCGGTAGTCTATTAATAGGTATCTTGACAGGAGAACGCGGTTGGCACGCATTAGAACCCTTTACTCAAGGGTTGTTTTATGGCGTTCTCACCTTCTTTTTACTGGATATGGGACTAGTCGCTGCTAGAAGAATTAAAGACTTGCAAAAAACCGGAGTTTTCCTAATTTTATTTGCCATACTAATTCCAATAGTCAATGCTGGCATTGGCTTGGTAATTGCCAAATTGATCGGTATGCCTCGCGGAGATTCGCTATTATTCGCTGTATTGTGTGCCAGTGCTTCTTACATCGCTGTCCCGGCGGCTATGCGGATGACTGTTCCCGAAGCAAATCCCAGCCTGTATGTTTCTACCGCTATAGCAGTGACATTCCCGTTCAATATTATTGTGGGAATTCCGTTATATCTTTACGGAATTAACCTATTTTGGAGGTAATAATATGCACGTAGTTAAAAAGATAGAAATTATCGCCAACTCCTTTGAACTTGCCAAAATTTTAGATAGTTTAGACAAGTCTGGTGTACATAACCATGCCGTAATCCGAAATGTTGCTGGTAAAGGATTACGAGGAACGACTGAAGATTTAGATATGACAATGCTTGATAATGTTTACATCCTCGCCTTTTGTATGCCAGAACAACTCAAGCGGGTTGTAGAAAATATCAAACCACTCCTTAATAAGTTTGGGGGTACTTGTTACGTTTCCGATGTGATGGAAATTCGCTCTGTCAGATGTGTAGCGTCGATGTAAGAGAGTTATAAATTTAATGAAGCATTTCATGGAACGTCGTGACTTTTTGAAGTTGGGGATGACTGGTGCCTTTGGAATGATGCTATCCGCCAGCGATTTACTCTGGCGGGTAGAACAGGCTAAAGCTGCCGAAATACCCTCAACCTCCCCTGAATCCCTTAGTCCTGATGCAGCCTTACAAAAGCTGATGGAGGGGAATCAGCGATTTGTTGCTCATCAACCCCAATACCCTGATCAATCGGCGCTGCGGTTGCAGGAAGTTGCTCAAGCTCAACATCCATTTGCAACTATTCTTAGTTGTGCGGATTCACGAGTTCCCGCCGAAATTGTTTTTGATCAGGGCATTGGAGACATTTTTGATGTTCGGATTGCCGGAAATATCGCTACGCCTGAAGCGATCGGTAGTATTGAATATGCGGTTGTCTTGTTAGGTTCTCCAGTGCTGATGGTGATGGGGCATGAACGTTGTGGGGCTGTGACTGCCGCAGTCCAAAACGAATCGTTACTCGGTGATATTAGTACTTTTGTGAAGGCAATTAAGCCAGCAGTGGAAAAGGTTAAGAGTCAGTCAGGTGATGCGGTTGAGAATGCTGTGGTTGCAAATGTGCAATATCAAATTGAACGGTTGGAGCGATCGCAGCTTTTAACTGAGCAAGTGCGATCGGGCAAATTGAAAATTGTCGGAGGTCGTTACGATTTGGATACAGGGAGGGTAACTATTATTACCTAATTCGGCAAAGGATTCCCAACAATTAAACAATTCAAAAATTGTTGGAGACTCTTATTCCAGACTGAAAAACTGTTTGCTGTTCACTGATAACTTAATGAGCATTTAAGTTACATATAGCGGTTCTCAATTGCATAGAATACAGACCATTCGTAAGGGCATAGCAATGCTGTGCCCTATTGTGTATTGCATCTAAACGAGAGCCGCTTACTAGATTTTATGTAACGATATCGAATTGTTAGCTCAGTAATTACACAATACTAAAGAACAAATGGTTGAGAACGGACTTGTGTTCTGAATGAATGGACTTGTCCGCTTGATTACTTAAAAGAATCCTCTGAATGGGTTGATTCATTATTACTGACAGAAGTTTATAGATAACTGTTATTCTTAGTCTTCCCATCCTTGAGCAGCCAGGGATAATTCTGGAAAAAGTTTTTTACCATACAACCCGCATTCCTTCGTTGGCTGATAAAATTAGCTTATAGAAAGCAGCACGATGACCACTTAGAGGTATAGTCTGCACCAATAGTATTCGCTCATGTTACGGCTGTCTCAACTGTCTATACTTGCTTCTATACCCCTGGTTGATAAATCGTTGCTATCAATGCGTGATATCAACTATTGCAAAAGCTTCCGCCGCACTTGCTTGACTCAGAAAGCATAGCTGCCGCGCTATATTTAACCTATTTAAGATATTGAAAATAAAAGAACCCTTCTCGTTGCTTTATCGAACTCAAACTTAAATATCTACCGTTTTTCTAAGAAGAGGTAACTTCTTAAGGAGAAGCACAATCAATAACGAACTGAGTACCAAAAAGAAACCATAGAGGATGTTTAACACAAAACTGTTGGATAAAATTAAGTGACGAAAATATGGAATGGTCACGGCTCCTACAAATCTATGAACAAGATATATACCAAGCGTACTAGCTCCAATTATTGCCAAACAGTGATTAATATTTTCATTTTCATAAGTGAGCTTGGAAAAGAACAGAAAAGTTGAAACTGACATTATTAGCGTCATTATGGAGTAGTTACCATTCCACACAGTGTCATAAACAGTATTGGATGAAGCAGTCATTAGAACGCCGTACAGGAATAACACAAATAGAGCAGTGAAAAAAGATGTTAATAGCACTCTGTTTGAGACGTTGATTTTGTTGTTTTTGACTTTTTCAGAGAGAATGCCACCTGCAATAAAATAAAAAAAAGCGTAGTAGTAGTTTCCAAATGGACTTATTAGAAGAAAGAAATCAAAAGAGTTATCATTAAAATGATTAAATCCTAAAAAAAATTTAACTGAGTTTAACATGGTATTCAAAAACAAGTTACCGAAGGAAAAAACAAAAACAATAAAGCAAAATAATTTGAGAAGCTGACGTTCTGGGATATCATAAAATTCCTTGATAAATGGAAATAACAAATAAACTGATATTAATGTTTTCAAAAACCATAAATGATCAGTTGTTCCTTGTTTAAGAAAAAACCATGCATTGAAGAAATATTTCAAAGAATATGAAGCCCGTTCAATGGGAATAAATATTATTAAGGAAATAAAACTCCACATATAAACTAGGATATACATATAAAGTACTTTCTTAAGATGGCTTCTAAGTTTGTATGGCTTATTCAATAATAAACCCCCATTTACCATAAAAAATAATGGAACTGCGATGCTTGAGATGCCATAAAAATAGTAATTTATATAGACTCCTAAATTGGGATTGTTGAGAATATTGTAATTAATATTGTTGTAATGATATATACAAACTAAGTAAATAGCAAAAACTTTAATAGCATCGTAGTAAAAAATCCTATTTTTTGTTTTCTCTTTTATCATTGTTCCTTGTAAGACAGATATACCTGTACGTATTATTTCGTAGTATTGTTCAAAAATAAAATCGGATTCCTATATTTATTGGCTGATTAATTATTGGTGTCTAGCGGACACGAACTAGACACCAAGTGTCTGGTAGTGTCTTTACTATATAAACGTGAGTTCGACGGGTTGAAAAAGGTACAAAAAAAGCTGAGACTCGAATAAGAACAAAAATTCAAGTGTGTCTCAGCTATGCCCACAATTGTATCTCACCTAGATATAACCCAACGTGAGTTCGATGAACTTTAAACGCTGAAACCTCTGTCTAGTCTATTGTTTGGGAAATAGCTGTTCTAAAAATGCTTGAGCTTATTGAGAATAAAATCAGTAAATCTTGAATCGGTCAATTATTGACTTTATTCTCAACTAATAGCTAAAAGTTTCTTTCAGCCTTGGCTCCAACAATTCTTGATTTATAAGGCTTTTAGCTCCTAAAATCCGTCGAACTCACGTTAACCCAGATTTTCTGTGATGTAAGGGTTAGTTGGATGGGGTAAAAATTCCGTAGGTTGGCATTATGGCTTTAAACTACATTTGATTATTAACGACAAAGGAGACTTACCCCGCATTTCTCACAAGCTTCGCGATCGCCTATCTCGTAATCTTTACCCAGACCAAGCTTCGAGCTTTTAGCGGCTAATAATGTTGGCACAGTGCGAAACACATAAATTTAGGTTTTATAAGGCTTTGAGATATCTGGTGAGAAATCCGGGTTACTTGCTTTTAAACTCACTTCTGCCAATGTAGATGACCGAAAACCTGTTCCAGAGATGACCGAGTATATAATTGATAAAATTTTTGGGGACAGTGGATATCTCTCACAAAAAATATTTGAAGAACTTTATGAGCAGGTTTAGAATTTATTACCAAGTCCAACAAAAACATGAAAAACCGTTTAGTCAAACTGATTGATAAAATTTTGTTACGCAAGCGAGCAGTCATTGAGTCAGTTAATGATTATCTCAAAAATGTATGTCAAATAGAACACTCAAGACACCGTAGCCCATTGAACTTTCTGGTTAATTTGTTAGCTGGTTTGGTTGCTTATACCTACTTACCTAATAAACCCTCTATTGATATTTACCCTAAAGACTTGCCTGCCCTACCTCCTGCCCTTTTTTAGTTTCATCGAACTCACGTTCTTTTAATCCTGCACAGTCATTGGTAGACGAATGGTGAAAGTAGAACCAACTCCCGGCTGACTTTTGACAATAATCTCACCACCCATCATCTGGCAAAAGTGACGGCTAATTGCTAACCCCAATCCCGTACCTCCATACTTTTTCGTAGTCGAGGTATCTCCTTGTGTAAAAGGTTTAAATAACTGCTGCTGTTGACCTTGAGACATGCCTATGCCTGTGTCAGTAACAGTGAAAGTAATCATGCCCAAAGGAGCCTCTGGTCGGAATTCATCCTTTTCTCTTTTGACTGTCAGCGTCACTTTGCCGTTTGTAGTAAATTTACTGGCGTTGCTAAGTAAGTTTAACAACACCTGCCGCATTCTAGTTTGATCGGCGTACATCATGCCAAGTTGCTCATCAAAATGCACTTCTAAAACATTGGCATTTTTTTCTATAGCTGGTTTTACAGTGAGGACAACATTATGAATCAGCGTCGCAATCTCGAATGTCTCTGGATAGAGGGCCATTTTCCCCGCTTCAATTTTTGACAAGTCGAGGATTTCGTTAATCAAGTGCAGCAGATGTTTACCAGCAGCGTTAATTGTTTCTAAGTCGGTGATAAAGTCTGGCGATAAACCAAGATCGGTAGCGTCGTCTTCTAGTAGTTGGCTTAAGCCAATGACAGCATTTAATGGTGTGCGTAATTCGTGGCTGACATTGGCCAAAAATACGCTTTTTGCTTTGCTAGCAGCTTCAGCTAATTCTTTAGCTTGTTGTAGGTCTTTTGTTCGCTCAGATACTCGCTCAATCAGACGATTTAAAGATTTGGCGAGTAGGCCAATTTCATCTTCAGTAGTGACAGGCGCTCGTAAATCGAAATTATGTTTCCTTGCAACTTGTTCAGCTACTTGGGTGACAGTGATAACTGGTTCAGCGATCGCTCGACTGGTACGCCAAGCTACAATGGCTGCGATCGCCACCGAAACCAGCATACTCACAATCACGATCAATCGCTCAACAATTTTTGCCTGCTCAACGGCTTTTTGCCTTTCTTGCTCTTGTTCTTGGGCAGTTTGCAGGATGTTAGTCAAGCTTTGAGAAAGCTGCTCTAGCCGAATGGCTGTATCACCACGCATTATTGCCAATAACTGCGATCGGGCAGAAGAAATCTGCCCAGGCTGCACTTTTTGGGTATCAATTTTCTGTAAGACGACTTCTATTTGGTCAACGTAAGCTTTTAAATTTGTCTTATAATCCTGCAATAACGCCTGTAAAGTCGAACTTGTTGCGGCTAGTCTTTTGGGTTTACTGTCGATAAATCCGCCAATTTTTGACTCTAGTTGCTTGGCTTTTTCAACATTATTCAGAAAATCGGCTTTTTTGCTTTGTAGCTGTTGTGAATTTTCCAATACAGCAACTAGGTTAGAGCTATGTAATTGCGCCCCGACTACTGCATCTTTATAATTACTCAGTAGTTGCCCTTGTTCATAAGCTTGATTGAATTGCCTAACTTCCCTTCCCCGGTAGTAATTGGCGATCACTAACCCAGTCAGCGAGCCAAAAAAGCCAATTCCGATAGCTACAAAGTACCCATAGCCAATTTTTTGATGGATGCGCCAGGAACTGGCTTTGAGTTTCCCTCGTGAGGGAAATTCTATAGTTGGGAGTTCGTCTGTCGATGGCTCTTCGGCTGACACTTTTTTGCTTTCTGAACTGCTGTCGATAGGGGTTGGCTTTTGAGGAAGGTATTTCTCAAACTTCCTTGCCTTCCCGCAAAAATCACCAAATCAGTTTAGCTTGTGCAAACACTTTAATTGGTGATTAACATTTACATTATCTTCTTTTATAGCAATAGCAAATCATTACTTACTATATAATTCACATATCCTTATATAGTATGGGTAGTTTTGACAGCAAGACTGCTAAGTATACTTACTGGTAGTGAATAGAATTCACTTTTTTCAGCAGCAACAAATAATTCCCTGCACTAAAGACCTATTTGAAACTGTCTTCTCCTTACCACAACACTTTCCTCAATATGCGGTTAATAACAATGAGTTATTACCATCAAGTATGTCACTACTCTACCTTAACTGCTTCCTTATAAAATTAATACAATCAGGAAAAAAACAAAAGCTTTGACATTCGTTGAGCATGGGGCATTGGCAAAGAGGACTTGGGGACTCTTGAGAATTGGGGACAAGGGGAAAGACTTGTTGGAAGCTCTAAACTTTTGTCACCTTGTCCCCTTGTCCCCTCTGCTCCCCTACTCCCTCATCTCCAAGGTAGCAGATATCATAAAATAGCTTAAAAGTCTAGTCTGTGGGAACACAAAAAAATTTTTATTACATATTAATATCAATACGAATGCAGCTTAAGATAGCTTTAATATCGGCTAAAATCGGGTTTTAGGCTTATATAAATGAGAGGTGGGCTGATTTTTGCCAGATTTGTACTTAAATTTAGTACGATTATGAGCGAATGACACGGAATGGGATAATCACAATCAGAGGATTCCAGTTGATTCAAGAAAAGAACTCAGAAACGTACCAGAGTACATCCTGCTGCCTTCTTAGTTCTATCCTCATCCTGAGTGTCTACCTTGTAGTTGATGCAGTAGATATTAGGGGGCAATTATAGTTATAGGACACTAAAACCTTTTTCTGCCCTTTACGCAATTGTACTAATGCACAAGTGCATTACCCAATCAACAGCCTTTTGGTTGTAACTATCCTGATTAGAAAAACTCAACTGTCAAATTTATAGGAGTGAAAATGCCAGAACAAGAATTTACTGAAACCGCATCCAAAGAGACTACAGTGGCAGAGATCAACAGCCAAACAGGAACCATCACCAAACTCCAGCCTCCCGCACAGTCTCAAGATGAATGGCAAAAATATGGTGAGCAAATTTCTACCTTTTTAGCAACATTGCCAGAATATCTGGGAGCCTTCTTTAATCAATATAAGCAACCCTTGATCACTGTTGGTTTAATTGTGGGATCAATTGTTGGGGTTAAAGTACTCTTGGCAATATTAGATGCTTTGAATGATATCCCCTTGGTAGCACCTACTTTTGAGTTAATCGGTATTGGTTACTCTGCTTGGTTTGTTTACCGCTATTTGCTCAAAGCCTCAACCAGAAAAGAGTTGACTACTGAAATCACTACTCTTAAATCACAAGTAGTTGGTCAACAAATTCCAGAAGCTTAATAGCGATAATCGCTTCTCTATGAGACGCAATGCATAGCTTAAGTAAGCTCTAATTGCAAATCACTGAAGTCTGATCGTCGCCTTGTGGCGATCAGACTTCTAGAGGTAGTTTCCTATCAGTTTTGGTTTAACGTAAGTTCGATTATCCTATCCCTGAGTTGAACTTTTTAGATTCTGCTTTGGAGTAGGCGAGAGTTTTGGAGACACGCTACCCGATGCCTGCGAGGGGCTAGGTCTACGCACTATATTTTGAGATGAAATTCTTGCCAACTTGCCCCGTTTTACTAAAGCTTGATGAATCATCGCCGCCACTTCAGCCCTAGTAGCTGCTTTGTTGGGAGCAAGAATTTGTGAATTTGGATAGTTAACTACCAGACCATTGGCTGTAGCAGCAGCTATTTTGCTAGTGGCATAGCTTGGAATATTTTTAGCATCTTTATAGACACTTAAAATCTGATTTTGAGAAGTGGGTTTTTTTAAATTCAACCCACTAACAAGGGCAACTAGAACTTGCACTCGTGTAATATTTTGTTGTGGTTTGAAGGTTTTTTTCGGGTAGCCTTTGAGAAATCCGGCACTGATGGCTTGGTCAATTGCTGAATTAGCCCAAAATTTTGCAGGTACATCTTGAAATGCGATCGCACTCTTAGACGGTTCTTGGTTAAAGGCTTTTTGCAGGATAGTAGCAAATTCAGCACGGTTTACAGGCTGATTTGGTCTAAAAGAATAATCAGGAAACCCCTTGAGAATACCACGGGAAGAAAGAACATCTATAAAACGCCGACCCCAAAAGTTATCAGGCACATCGTTAAATGCAATTGGTGGCGGAATAATAGATTTTTGTTTTGCCGGAGTTACTAAAGGCAAGGCTGATGATGTAATTATTGATGACTCAAGCCCTGTTGAAGAGGATACAGGTGTCTGTGGTTGTGGGTATTGAGTTGGGATTACCTGAGCAGATGGTAACACTGCGCCAGAAGAACTTGGGGATGCAGGTGCATTGGGTTCAACAACAGCCTCAGGTAGAGATGACGGCAAAAGGTTATTGGGGGCTGCATTTGGTTCTACCTTGGGAGTAGGGAAGAGCAATACTTGATTTGGTTGAACACTTCTAGAGGGAGTAGGGGAAGGCGACAGCAACCCGTTTAAGTTCCAGCTAGAATCCCTGCGGGACAATGACCAAAAAAGAATCGCTCCGATAGTGGCGAAGGCAACCAGTATGGCTATAAATTCATCAAAGCCAAGGGCAGTTTTTTGGGATGACTCCGGTTCAGAAGGAGGTCTATTTGTCATCGTGATTACCCTGGTAGGAGTAAAATTTGTGTCTAAACAAATTAAGCCACAAATTTAATTCGTAATTCGTAATTCGTAATTTATAATTCATAGAAAAATATTAGGGTTCTGGTTCAACGCCGAGCGATCGCAATTGGGCAGCTAGGCGATCGGCTCTTTGGGCTTCCTGTTCGGCTCTTTGGGCTTCCTGTTCAGCTCTTTGGCGTTCCTGTTCTGCTCTTTCATCGCCATTCAACAACAAATTACCTTGTAAATCCCACCAACGCAGCCAGGGTAATTCCACATTCTGATAAACTCCTAGCCATAAACCTAATTCAACACCTAAAGAAACTATAGGATAATGTCCTCGTTCATTTGCTGTTAAAACCTGATACTGTCCTTCAATCAGATGATAAACTTCTAGGCTGGCTTTACTCGCTTCATAAATGCCGTAGAAGGGAGGACGAATGACTTGCTCATAAATCCAAAATTTACCCTTCAGAGGAGTTTTATCTCGTTCTTCATTACCATCCCCAGAGACAAATTCTAAGACAATCAACGGGGCAATAAACTCTCGCCACAACACATAAGAACGTCGGGTTTGCCCATTGAGTAAAAAAGGTACATTTGGTACATAAAACCAATCTGGTGCTTCTGCGCCTTTTTCAGGAGGATCAGTCAACCGCCAGTAAATGCCTAAATCCTGCCCTATACAGTATTCACCTTCAGGATTTAATTGCTTAAGGACGGGTGTAATTGAGTCAGTTAGTAGGATGCTTTGGGGATGTTCTTGCCAATTTTTCACGAATGTACCATTGGACTCAGGAAGTTGAGTATGATCCGGGAAAGGGAAAGGAGTGAGGGCATTGGGTGGATTGGTTACAGAGGTCATAACGCTACCTTTGCACTGTTGTTTTTAGTGTAGCTTGCGATGACTTGCAAGAGCGCACTGGCTTAAGATGGACTTCTGCCTTACGGTAGATACCGAAACCGGAATCGTATTTATAAGGTGACAGAATGTAAAATATTGACTTATCGTTTACCTAATATTATTTGTAAAAATCAGGGTGTATAGTGCCAGAAGAATTCAGTTGCCAAATCTCACCGCCATTTGTGTCTCTTGGTAGCGATCGCGATCTTGATTTAAATTCAACCCTCCAAGAACTACCAATGTACAACTTTCCAGTGGAAATCAATCACACTGGTATGGAAGTGGCTAGTTTTTTGGAAAAATACCCCCTCCTACCAGGAGTAATTTTGGTAGAACAGGGAAAGTTCGTTGGGATGATTTCGCGGCGGCGACTGCTGGAATTTTTGATTCGCCCATTTGGACAAGAGTTATTTGTTCAGCAACCATTAGCCGTTCTCTACAGCTATGCGCGGATACCGATGTTGCTGCTTGCTGATACAACATCGATTTTAACTGCGATGCAACTTAGTTTAAAGCGATCGCCAGAATTATTAGCAGAACCAATTGTAGTAGAAACAGAATCTGGTGCTTATAGATTGTTAGATGTTCAAGAATTGAACATTATTTCTTGGCAGATTCGAGGAATCGACAATCTGGTACGATATGAACGCAGCCAAGCCCAAATGATTCAAAATGATAAAATGGCAAATTTGGGACGTTTGGTAGACGGTGTAGCGCACGAAATTTTAGACCCAGTGGGTTTTATTTGGGGTAATATAACTTACGTTTCAAACTACAGCCAAGATTTGCTCAAGCTGATAGCGGCTTATGAAAAAGAGTTACCATTAGCTTCCCAAGCAATTAATAATATTAAAGAAGAGATTGAATTTGATTTTTTAGAACAAGATTTGTTGCGATCGCTTGCTAGTATCCGCACTGGAGCGGAAAGATTAAAAAAACTTGTCACCAGTTTACAAAATTTCTGTCATATCGATGAACTTTATCCCAAACCAGTGGATTTACACGCTTGTATTGATAGTATTATTTTATTAATTAATAGCCGTCTTCAAGGAGAAATTGAAATTGTAAAATATTACGGTCAATTACCTCCACTATATTGCTTTATGGGGCAGTTGAACCAGGTTTTGATGAATATTTTCAGCGAACTTGTCGATACTTTACTCAATGAAGCAGTGCGGCAACAGTTGAATCGAGAAGATACAAAAACTCTGCAAAAACCCCGAATCGAGATTACTACAGAAGTAATTTCTCAAGAAGCAAGCAACCCAAATGCACCAGATTCTCGCTGGATATTAATTCGCATTTCTGACAATGGCCCTGGAATGTCTCAAGAATTGCAACAGCAAATTATGGAGTCGTTTTCTCTTGAAACGAAGAATAGTAAAAATACCAGTTTAGCAGTAAGTTATCGAATTATAACAGTGAGACATGGTGGAAAATTAAGTTTCCATTCACAGGCTAGTATAGGTACAAAATTTGAAATATTATTACCTTTAGTTTAATTAGACCTGTCTTGAAAATTGCGAGTAGGGAGTGGGGATAAGAAGTTTTCCTTGCTCTTTGTGAGTGCAACTTATGGAGTCTCTTCAAAAATCAGCCCCAACTCTTAGAGACGCTGTGTTTTGACTCCTCTCAACATAAATTCGCGTTCGGGAAAAGGGCTGACTTCTACCTTTTGGTACTAGTTCAGGACTTACACAAAAATTGCCGAAAAGCTTAATTTATCGAACCGCCAAGACGCCAAGAACGCCAAGAATTCGTAAAGTGTGCGTAAGTCCTATAGTTATTTTGAAGATCGCAATATTTGACTGGTAAAATCTATCGGTGCAGTCAACTAACGTTTTGTTGTTTTACCATAAGTGCTATATTGACTCTTGACCCGACCGAGTACAAACTATGTATAAGCCCACAGAAAAGCAAAGTCGAGGTGTTGTACTTAGCACTACAGGACAGGCAGGGGGAGTGGGCAGATGAATAAAAATACTGGGCAAAATGGTGTTTTTTCTGTGTTTAGAGGCGTACCCTTACATCGCATTTTGGTAGCGTTGTTTCTGCTGCAAATCTTGCTAGCTGTGGGATTAACTGGATATTTATCGATTCACAATGGGCAAAAGGCAGTCAATGAGGCAGCTAGCGAATTGCGTTATGAAGTCGCTAATCGAGTAGAAGAGAATTTACAGACTTATTTCTCAACTTTGCGTCAAGAACTGCACGGTAATCAAAATATCATTGACATCGGGTTGCTGAAGATGGAAAATTTGGCAACCTGGGAGTCATACTTAATAAAGCAGTTAGAGATTTTTCCTGATGCCATTGCTTTGACGGCAAGCAATGAACAGCAAGAACACTTAGCGGTGGAAAAGCTCAACGATCGCCAATTTTTACTCAGAAAATCCGACAAGTCAACTGGGTACGACCTCTACACTTACAAAATTGACTCTCTAGGTCAACGTACCCAACTTCCAGAAGCAATCAAAAACTATGATGTGCGATCGCGTCCTGATTATCAAGCAGCAGTTACCGCCAAAAAATTCACCTTTAGTCAGATTTTTACACCCCTCACCGAACCAACACTTCTAATTAGTGCATCTCAACCTATATATAATTCCCAAGGTCATTTACTCGGTGTCAACAGCGCTCTAACTCATATATCACAAATTGGGGATTTGCTGCAAAATATTAAAGTTGGCAAGTCTGGGCAAGTTTTTATTATCGAGCGATCGGGGCTATTAGTCGCAAGTTCCACAACCGAAAAACCATTCCGCTTACAAAATGGTAAACCTATTAGGTTGCCAGCTTCCCAAAGTAGGAATTCTTTGACTCAAGCAAGCGCTAAATATTTAACAACTAAATTTAGTAACTTTGACCAGATTCAAAGTTTACAGCAACTAGATTTTTCCTTTGAAGGCAAACGGCAATTTTTAGAAATTAGACCTTTAGAGGATGAACTAAATGTCAATTGGTTAATAGTAGTGGCTGTTCCAGAAGCAGACTTTATGGGACAAATTGATCGCAACACTCAAACCATAATTTTTCTCTGTCTGGGAGCATTAGGATTAGCTACTTTCCTGGGAATTATCACCGCCCGTTGGATAACTCAGCCAATTTTGTACTTCAGCACGGCGACAAAAGATTTAGCCGATTTTACTAATTGTAAAGAATCAGTGGTGGTAGTACAGGGCATTAAAGAACTAGAGGTGCTGGGTGCATCTTTTAATGAGATGATGCAGCAGTTACGGAAAACCTTTACTGCACAGATAACCAAAAATGAAGAGTTAGAATTGCAAGTTAAGCAGCAAACTCAAGAATTACAGCAAGAGATTCAAGTACGAATCAACAGTGAGCAAAAACTGGAAAAGCATCATCAGGCGTTGGCAGAACTGGCAAATAACAGGGCGATTTCAGAAGGAAAGCTAGAAACGGCATTCAAAGTTATTACCGAGAAAGCAGCAGATGCTTTAGAAATAGAACGAGTCAGTGTGTGGTTATTCAATGACGACCGCACCAAACTACAATGTATAAGTCTCTATGAGCGTAGCAGTCAGAGACATTCGGCAGGTTTAGAACGCAACCTTGCAGATTATCCTATCTATTTTAAATCCCTGACATCTGCGCGGATTATTGCCGTCACCGACACTCGCACCGATCTACGAATACAAGAATTATGGGATGAAGTGTTAGAACCGAAGAATATTGTATCCCTAATTAATACTTCCATTTGGGTTGGGGGCAAAGTTGTGGGAACAGTATTGTATGAACAGATTGATATTCCTCGGATATGGGAACTGAGTGAGCAAAACTTTGTTAGCTCAATAGCCGAATTTGTTACCCTGACTTTAGAAGTATGCGATCGCAAACAAGCAGAATCCGCTCTACGTGAGGCTAAAGAAACTGCCGAAATCGCAAATCGTGCCAAAAGCACCTTTTTGGGAAATATCAGCTATCAAGTGAGGACTCCCTTAATCTCCATTCTTGGAATCACAGAAGCACTCCGAAATCAAGTGTATGGCCCCGTGAATGAAGAACAAAGCCAGTCCCTAAATACTCTTGAATCCAATGGTAAGAACTTACTAGAATTGATTAATCAGATCCTTGAGCTTACTGACATCCAATCCAGCAAGATAGAACTGCAACTAGCTCCCACTTCAATCCAAGGATTATGTGACTCTAGCTTGAGTTTTGTTAAACATTTAGCGTTCCAGAAAAAGATCCACCTGAGTGTACAAATACCTGAAGAACTCGAACCCATCCAAATCGATGAAAGCCGCATCCGCCAAGTATTTATCAACCTGTTGACTAACGCTATCAAGTTTACTAAAGAAGGAGGCAAAGTTTGGATTGAAATCCAGCCAAGTTCTACGAATGAATATATCTTTTTTAGCGTGGTAGATACGGGTATTGGTATGCTTTCCGATGACCTTTTCCAATTATTTCAACCTTTTGTGCAAGTTGAAAATTCCTCTAACCGTGATGCTAGAGGTACTGGTTTAGGATTAGTAATGGTGCAAAAAATTGTCGAGTTGCATGGTGGTACTGTCCATGCTGAAAGTCAGTTAGGTAAAGGTAGTCGTTTTACAGTGAAACTTCCGTGGAAAAAAGTCTAGGAATGGGGAGTGGAGAGTTATACCCAAATCACCCCGCCAAAGCTATGCTTTGTCTTCCTTCCCGAAGAATAAGGCTACAGTGTAGATACAAGTTATCGAATTATTCCCAGTCCTTGAATTACCCCACCCTAACCCTCCCCCTATAAACTACGGTGTACACACAAGTTATCGAATCACTACCAGTCCTCGAATTACCCCACCCTAACCCTCCCCTTATAAAGGGGAGGGAACTAGATAGATTTCTTTTTCCCCCCTTTCTAAGGGGGGATTAAGGGGGGTAATTCGACTTGTGTGTACACCGTAGCCTTATAAAGGGGAAGGAACGATTTATTCTACGATCGCTCCATCCAGTCCACTAAGGCTATGATACAGTTTCAAGTATCCTCACTAGCCGCTTCCTTAAGAGTCGTTTTTAAACGTGTCGCTGTGCTTTTGCGGATGCGATCGCTTTTGCGAACACCACCCGCCATTTGATATTCATAGCTGTCTTTACCGTACTTAAAGGCAACTCCTAAGAGCATTTTTTCAGTTAGATTGCTTAAAGTTCTATCCAATTCGTCCATCTCAGTTTTAGAAGAGTCAATCACAGCTAGAGCAGTATTATAAGCATCAATCTTGGTACGGTATTGCTCAATTAGTTGTATCATGCTTTCCAAGTTGCGCCCATCGCCAAAATTCATAGTAGGATCGATGGCTTTAAGTCCTGCTGTTCTGAATTCAGCTTTTTCGAGAACGCGGTATGTACGTTTTTGACGAGACATGAATGTATCCTTTTTATCTGCTTTAGAGCTAGTTTGCCTTACTAAAGCTGGATTTCAGTTCAGTAAATTCCTCAAAAGTTAGTATTTAATATAACTATTAATTCAGTATTTAGCGCAAAAATCATGATTTTGTGAATGAAACTCGTGATTTTGTGAATGAAAACCATGATTTTATTAATGAAAATCGTGATTTTGTGAATGAAACTCATGATTTTGTCAATGAAAACCATGATTTTATTAATGAAAACCATGATTTTTTTTGTTGAATTTCTCGGAGTTTGGCTGTGGCATCTTCTACAAAGATTTGATAGGGAATCTCTCTAGCAAGCTCAATAGCGCGATTGAGCGCATCTATAGCCTCTTTTTGCCGTCCCAATTTTAAGAGAACTTTAGATGTAAAGTAAATCAAATTACGACTTTGGCTATACTTGTCACCAATTTGGGTATACAGTTCTAACGCTGTTTGACAATACTCTAAACCCAAAGTCAAATTTTCTTGCAAGATGCCGATTGCTATTAATGTATTAGCTTCACCCAAGCGATCGCCAATGTCGCGGTAG